>NZ_RZTF01000017.1:34963-41183 GCF_004023175.1 Mesorhizobium sp. M7A.F.Ca.MR.362.00.0.0 | reverse complement strand
TTGATGGAATACGGCACCGGCGCCATTTTCGGCTGTCCGTCCGGCGACCAGCGCGACCTCGACTTCGCCAACAAATACGGCCTGCCGGTGATTCCGGTGGTGATGCCGGAAGGCGAGAATCCGGCGACGTTCCAGATCATCGACGAAGCCTACGTCGATGACGGCGTGATGATCAATTCGCGCTTTCTCGACGGCATGAAGCCGGATCAGGCTTTCGACGAAGTCGCCAAACTGCTGGAGCAGAAGACCATCGGCAACCGGCCGATGGCCGAGCGCAAGGTGAATTTCCGCCTGCGCGACTGGGGCATTTCGCGCCAGCGCTACTGGGGCTGCCCGATCCCGATGATCCATTGCGAGGCTTGCGGCGTGGTGCCGGTGCCGAAGGTGGACCTGCCGGTGAAGCTGCCCGACGATGTCGATTTCGATCGCCCGGGCAATCCGCTCGACCGGCATCCGACATGGCGCCATGTGAAATGTCCGCAATGCGGCAGGGATGCGCGGCGCGAAACCGACACGATGGACACGTTCGTCGATTCGTCGTGGTATTTTGCCCGCTTCACCGCGCCGTGGGCGCATGAACCGACCGATCCCAAGGCGGCCAACGAATGGCTGCCGGTCGACCAGTATATTGGCGGGATCGAGCACGCGATCCTGCATCTGCTCTATTCGCGCTTCTTCACCCGCGCCATGCGCGAGGCCGGCCATGTCGATCTGGCCGAGCCGTTCAAGGGCCTGTTCACGCAAGGCATGGTGGTGCACGAAACCTATCGCGTCGGCTCGGCATCGAATGGCCGCTGGCTGGCGCCCACCGAAGTTCGGCTGGAGGACGTCGACGGCAAGCGCAGCGCCATCGACATCGCCACCGGCGAGGCCGTCACCATCGGCCCGCTGGAAAAGATGTCGAAATCGAAAAAGAACACGGTGAGCCCGGAAGACATCACCGATGGCTACGGCGCCGATACGGCGCGCTGGTTCATGCTGTCCGATTCTCCTCCCGAGCGCGATGTCGAGTGGACCGACGATGGCGCCGCCGGTGCGCATCGTTTCATCCAGCGCATCTGGCGCCTGGTGTCGACGGCCGCCGAAACACTGGCCGGCATCAAGCCCTTAGCGGCCAGCAGCGGCGAGGCCGCATTGGTTTCCAAGGCCGCGCACAAGATCCTGAAGGCGGTCGGAGAGGATATCGAGAAGCTCGCTTTCAACCGCGCCATCGCCCGCATCTACGAACTGGCCAACGCGCTGACCACGCCGCTCAACGAGGTGGCCGAAGGCAAGGCCGATGCAGCGCTGAAAGGCGCCTGTCGGCAGGCGGTGGAGATTCTCGTGCATCTGATCGCGCCGATCATGCCGCATCTGGCCGAGGAGTGCTGGGCGACGCTTGGCGGCACCGATCTCGTTGCCGAACGGCCCTGGCCGGTCTTCGATCCGGCGCTGGTCGTCGACAACGAAGTCACCTATCCGGTACAGGTCAACGGCAAGAAGCGGGGGGATTTGACAATTGCCCGCGACGCGGACCAAGGTGCGGTCGAAAAAGCGGTATTGGCTCTCGACTTCGTGCAGAAAGCACTTGAAGGTAAGGCTCCGCGCAAGGTGATCATCGTGCCGCAGAGGATCGTCAATGTCGTTGCCTGATCGGGAAAAGACAGAGTTGAACCATTTGCTGCGCCGCATTGCGCTTGCCGGCCTGATAGGTTCGCTCGCGCTTGTCTCGGCCTGCACGGTGCGGCCGCTCTATTCGAGCGCGCCACTGTCGGGTTCGCAGGCCAGTGCCAGTGCCGAACTGGCGTTGATCGGCATCAAGCCGGTCAATACGCGTTACGGCCAACAGGTGCGCAACAATCTGATTTTCGGGTTTGGACGAGGCGCCGGCGAGCCGGCCTCGCCGGTCTATTCGCTCAATCTCGGCGTGACCGAAGCGGTCGAGTCCGCGGCACTCGTGCAGGTCGGAACGGATGAAGACGAACCGACCGCCGGTTCCGTGACGCTGACCGGCAGCTATACGCTGGCCGATGCGAAGACCGGCGTGGTGATCGCATCCGGCAAGCGTTCGATCACCTCGTCCTTCGACAGGCCGCGTCAGGAATTCGCCGCATACCGGGCGCAGATCGACGCCGAGAATCGCGCTGCGCGAGAGTTGGCGGAAGCGCTGCAGCTGTCCATTGCCCAGGACCTTGTCCGGCACGGCAAGACCGGCTAGCGCACCTCATCGCTTCACGGAAACGGTCCGGCGCCCCAGGCATGATGGGGTGATCGCGGGATCATGACCAGATTCTCGAACAGAGCCAGATTCCGAACAGGGATTGTCCGAAGATACCCATCGAGCTGCTGCGGCAGCGAGTAAATCGCGCCACCGCGGTGGGTGCGGCGAGGCGACGATCGTGCCGCGTCGCTCGCCGATTACCACGAAGATTTTGGTGCCCAGGATGGTCGGCGATCCATCCGGGAAGCAACTGTTAACCACTCGCTCCCTATTGCTCGGCAGACATTTCAGAGTGAGTCTTGAGAATGGAAGCCAAGCGTTTTTCCCGGGTCAATTTATCGACGGCCGCATCGCCTGATGATCCCGAGGGGAAGCGCTCCGAGAGCATCGGCGACAGGGGTGGTCAGCGAGGTTCTTCTGCGGCAGGCGACCTTGATCGTCCGGCTCGCAAGGAGCCGGGCGGCCGGCAGCCCGCCACACGCCAGGCCGGCTATTCAGCGCCGGTGGTCGATCTCGGTGGCAACAAGCGGCCCTATATGGAGCCGCGGGGTGGCTCGGACGACACGCTTTCGAAAATCGGCGATATCGAGAGCCCTGCCTGGCAGGAATATTTCTTCCTTGCACCCAACGTGCGTTTTACACGCACGCCGGACTATGAGGCCAGGAAGCATCGTCCGCAGCACGAGCGTGTTGTCGAACACGCCGCGACGCGCCCAGCAGAGCAAGCCGTTGCGCAATCCATGATCAAAGGGGCGTCCTCCGCGCCTTCGCTCCTGGCATTGCCGGCTTCGGTGAAAAGCCCTGCTTCCCAGCCGCTGGCCGGCCACCCCACGCAAGGGCCACTGCCGCCGGCTGCTGCTTTTGTTGCCGCGGGGCGCGCCAGGGAGAAGGTGCCAGCCGTTGCGCCGATGCCGCCGAGGACGGCCGCGACGGGGCAGGCATCCGCGCGTGCGTCCGTTGCTCCGGGCGGCCCGATCAAAACGACCACTTCCGAAAGGCTGCGCTGGCCGTATCTTTCGGATCATGCCTTCTTCGAGGCCATGGCCCCCTATCTGGTCGACGTTTCGTCGCCGGCCCGGCAGACCGGTCCAGCGTCGCCTGCATCGCTCGCCGTGGCGCCAGTCACCGCTACGCCGATCGATATTCGCCCAGGGACCGATGCCACCGCATTGTTTCGTGTCATCGACTGCCTTCCGGGCCAGGCCTTGAAGCCGTTGCCGGATGCTTGGCCGGCCAATTCGAACCAGGCCGTCGTCCAACCCGGCGTGCCGGCGAGCGATGCGCCGTCGCCGGTCCAGCCTGTCGCAATCCCAGCCGCCAAAAGCGACGCCGTTTCCGCGTCGGCCGCGCCAAGTGTGAACGTCCCTGCCAGGGCCGTTGCCGCCCGCTCCGCGCGCTTGCCTGGGGCTGGAAAGGTCGTGCTGTCAACCGCGGGCGATCCCTATGAGCTTCCCTCGGAAGAGCTGTTGCAGCAGCCACCGGAGGGACAAGGCTTCTACATGTCGCAGGAGCGGCTCGAGCAGAACGCCGATCTGCTGGAAAGCGTGCTCGAGGACTTCGGCGTGCGTGGCGAGATCATTCATGTTCGCCCAGGCCCGGTGGTCACGCTTTATGAGTTCGAGCCGGCGCCGGGCGTCAAATCTTCTCGCGTCATCGGGCTTGCCGACGATATCGCCCGCTCCATGTCGGCGATTTCGGCGCGCGTCGCAGTCGTGCCTGGCCGCAACGTCATCGGCATCGAGCTCCCGAACGAGACGCGCGAAACCGTCTATTTCCGGGAGCTGATCGAATCGGAAGGCTTCCGCAAGACCAGCTGCAAGCTGGCGCTTTGCTTGGGCAAGACGATCGGCGGCGAGCCTGTTATCGCCGAGCTGGCGAAGATGCCGCATTTGCTCGTGGCCGGAACCACCGGCTCCGGCAAGTCGGTCGCCATCAACACCATGATCCTGTCGTTGCTCTACCGGCTGAAGCCGGAAGAATGCCGGCTGATCATGGTCGATCCCAAGATGCTCGAACTCTCTGTCTATGACGGCATCCCGCATCTTCTGACGCCCGTCGTCACGGATCCCAAGAAAGCCGTCACGGCGCTCAAATGGGCCGTGCGCGAAATGGAAGACCGGTATCGCAAGATGGCGCGGCTCGGTGTGCGCAACATCGACGGCTACAACGAGCGTGCCGCTCAAGCCCGCGACAAGGGCGAAACCGTCGTCATGACCGTGCAGACCGGCTTCGAAAAGGGCACCGGCGAACCGCTTTTCGAACAGCAGGAAATCGACCTCGCGCCGATGCCCTACATCGTCGTCATCGTCGACGAGATGGCCGACCTGATGATGGTCGCCGGCAAGGAGATCGAAGGCGCGATCCAGCGACTGGCGCAGATGGCGCGCGCTGCCGGCATTCACCTGATCATGGCAACGCAGCGCCCCTCGGTCGACGTCATCACCGGCACGATCAAGGCCAACTTCCCGACCCGGATTTCCTTCCAGGTGACATCGAAGATCGACAGCCGCACCATCCTGGGCGAGCAGGGCGCCGAACAATTGCTTGGCCAGGGCGACATGCTGCACATGATGGGCGGCGGGCGCATTTCGCGCGTGCATGGGCCGTTTGTTTCCGACGCCGAGGTCGAGCATGTGGTCGCGCATCTCAAGGCGCAAGGGCGCCCTGAATATCTGGAAACCGTGACGGCCGACGAGGACGAGGAAGAAATCGAAGAAGACCAGGGCGCGGTCTTCGACAAGGGATCCGTCGCAGCCGAAGACAGCGACGCGATCTACGACGAGGCGGTGAAGGTGGTGGTGCGCGACAAGAAGTGCTCGACGTCCTACATCCAGCGCCGCCTCGGCATCGGCTACAACCGCGCCGCGTCCCTGGTCGAGCGTATGGAAAAGGAAGGCCTGGTCGGCGCACCCAACCATGTCGGCAAACGCGAGATCATCATGGGCCGGCGCCAGCCGGCAAGCGCGCCCGAGGACGATGGCACGGACTGATCGGCAGCCCGCTTGAAGCGCACATCAAAAAGGCCGGTTGCCCGGCCTTTTTGATTACAAGCGATTGGTCTCAGCCGATCGCCATTCTCAGCCGATCGCCATTCTCAGCCGATCGATTGGCCGGTCTTTGCCCAGTCGGCGAGGAACTGTTCCAGGCCCTTGTCGGTCAGCGGGTGCTTGACCAGCGCCTTCAGGGTCGCCGGCGGCGCGGTCACGACATCGGCGCCGATGAGGGCCGCCTGCTTGACGTGGTTCACGGTGCGCACCGAAGCGACGAGGATCTCGGTCTGGAAATCGTAATTGTCGTAGATCTGCCTAATCTCCTGGATCAGCTCCATGCCGTCGATGCCGATGTCGTCGACGCGGCCGACGAAGGGCGAGATGAACGAGGCACCGGCCTTGGCCGCCAGCAGCGCCTGGTTGGCCGAAAAGCACAGCGTGACGTTGACCAGGCGGTTCATCTCGGTGCGGATCGTCTTGCAGGCCTTGAGACCGTCCAGCGTCAGCGGCACCTTGATGCAGACATTGTCGGCGATCTTGGCCAGAACCTTGGCCTGCTGCATCATCTCGGAATATTCGGTGGCGGTGACTTCAGCCGAGACCGGACCCTTGACGATGTCGCAAATCTCTTTGGTGACATCGGCGATCTTGCCGCCGGATTTGAGGATCAGCGACGGATTGGTGGTGACGCCGTCGAGCAGCCCCAGATCGTTCAGCTCACGGATATCCTTGACGTCGGCGGTGTCGACAAAAAATTTCATGGCGGGTCTCCTGAAGATTCTTATGTGCATGCCATGCACATTCGGGGTCGGCCTTTGATCTAGACCAAAGTCAGGGCAAGGTCACGCCTCATGATCGAAGATTCGCCCTTTGTCGCAGCCGCACCGGTGCTGGTGCCGATGCCCGCCGAACGCCCCTACACCTATGCCGTGCCGGCCGGCATGCGCGTGGTGCCGGGCTCGATCGTGCGCGTGCCGCTCGGGCCGCGGCAGGTCGCCGGCATCGTCTGGGATGGCGCGGTCGAGAAGGT
>NZ_RZTF01000017.1:14456-34953 GCF_004023175.1 Mesorhizobium sp. M7A.F.Ca.MR.362.00.0.0 | reverse complement strand
GAACAGGTCTTCGACTGCCCGCCGATCGACCGAGCGATGCGCCGTTTCGTCGACTGGGTGGCGCAGTACACGCTGTCGCCTCCGGGCATGGTGGCGCGCATGCTGCTCAGGGCGCCGGAGGCTTTCGACCCCGAACCGTGGATCGAAGGGCTGCAGCGCACGCTTCTCGCACCCGACCGGATGACGGGCGCCAGGCAGCGTGTGCTGGAGACGGCCGAAGGCGGCCTTGCCTGGACGCGTTCCGGCCTCGCTCACGCCGCCGGCGTGTCATCGACGGTGATTGACGGCCTGAGAGCGCAAGGCGTGTTCGAGACCGTGATGATCCCGCCGCGCCCGGTGGTGGCCGCGCCCGATTCCGGCTACGCCATTCCGGAACTGATGCCGGACCAGAGCGACGCGGCGCAGATGCTGCGCGCCAATGTCGCAGCCGGCGTGTTCAACGTCGCGCTGCTCGACGGCGTCACCGGATCCGGTAAGACCGAGGTCTATTTCGAGGCGGTGGCGGCTGCGCTCGACCAGGGCAGGCAGGTGCTGATCCTGCTGCCGGAAATCGCGCTGACGCATGCCTTTCTCGAGCGCTTCCAGCAGCGCTTCGGCGCCAAGCCGGGCGAATGGCATTCCGACCTGCCGCCGCGGATGCGCGAGCGGGTTTGGCGGCAAGTGGCGGAGGGCGGTGTGCGGGTCGTCGCCGGCGCGCGCTCGGCGCTGTTCCTGCCGTTCAAGGAGCTCGGCCTGATCGTCGTCGACGAGGAGCACGACCCTGCCTACAAGCAGGAGGACCGCGTCTTCTACAATGCGCGTGATATGGCCGTGGTGCGCGGCCATATCGGCAGCTTTCCGGTGGTGCTGGCGTCGGCGACGCCGTCGGTCGAAAGCCGGGTCAACGCCAGCCAGGGCCGCTACAACAGGGCCGTGCTCTCAGCTCGCTTCGCCGAGGCGGCACTTCCGCATCTGAAGGCGGTCGACATGCGGCGCGCACCGCCGGCGCGCGGTGGCTTCCTGTCGCCGGTGCTGCTCGACCAGATGCGCCAGACGCTGGAGAGGCAGGAGCAGTCGCTGCTGTTCCTCAACCGGCGCGGCTATGCGCCGCTGACGCTGTGCCGGGTCTGCGGCCACCGCTTCGGCTGCCCGGTCTGCTCGGCCTGGCTGGTCGAGCATCGCTTTCGCGGCCAGCTCGTCTGCCATCATTGCGGGCACAATGAGCGCCGCCCCGAAGCCTGCCCGGAATGCGGCACGCTCGACCATCTGGTCGCCTGCGGGCCGGGTGTCGAGCGCATCGCCGAAGAGGTCGTGACGCATTTTCCCGACGCGCGTACCATCGTCTTGTCGTCGGACCTGATGGGCGGCGTGCGGCGGCTGCGGCTGGAGCTGGAGGCGATCGCCGATGGCGAGGCCGACATCGTCATCGGCACGCAGCTCGTCGCCAAGGGCCACAACTTTCCCAACATGACCCTGGTCGGCGTCGTCGATGCCGATCTCGGCCTTGCCAATGGCGATCCGCGCGCCGCCGAGCGCACATTCCAGCTGCTCAGCCAGGTCACCGGCCGAGCCGGCCGCACCGGCAAGAAGAGCCTTGGCCTGCTGCAGACTTTTCAGCCCGAGCATCCGGTGATGCGGGCGATCGTCTCCGGCGACGCCGAGGCGTTTTACGAACGTGAGATCGCCGAGCGCGAACGGGCCGCACTGCCGCCCTTCGGTCGGCTCGCCGGCGTCATCGTCAGTGCGGTGACGCGGGCGGAAGCCGAGGGCCATGCACGCGGCCTGCGCCGCGCCGCGCCCGAGGCGACCGATCTGTTCGTGCTGGGGCCGGCGGAGGCGCCGCTGTCCCTGCTCGGCGGCCGCCACCGCTTCCGCCTGCTGATCCAGGGCGAACGGCGCGCCGACATGCAAGGTTTTATCAGGGCCATGCTGGCCAACGGGCCGAAGCAGCGCGGCTCGGTCAGGGTGCAGGTGGATATCGATCCGCAGAGTTTTTTGTAGCTGCCGGGCGCTTGGTAGGTGGATTTAAATAGGTACGTCGGGCGGCTCAAAACTCGACATCTCGTGACGGCGATTCGTTTCGCTCAAATTCGATGCCGCCGGGATACCGAAGTAACCAATCAGCCAAATTTCTCCGACTGTCTTGCGGATAGAGCTTTCGCCCTTCATCGACCGGGACGATCATGGCAGCCGGCCTGCCGTTTTCTGTGATGATGGTTGGCTCGCCATTTCCCGCGGCCTCCACAATTGCCGAGAGTGTCGCCTTGGCCTGCTGAAGCTGAACGGTTTTCACTGCGACCTCCTTGTGGTCTCATGTGTTTATAGTATCGAGGATCGCCCAGGAAAAGGAACAGCTCGCGCAATGAAAACCCTTGGCCTTCTGGGCGGCATGAGCTGGGAATCGACGGCCATCTACTATCGGCTGCTCAACGAGATCGTGCGCGATCGGCTGGGCGGCTTGCATTCGGCGAAACTGCTTCTGTGGTCCTTCGATTTTGCAGAGATCGCCGAGCGACAGCATCATGGCGACTGGGACGGCGCCGGCGCGCTTCTGGTCGAAGCAGCGCGCAAGCTAGAGGCGGGCGGCGCGGAAGGTCTGCTTTTGTGCACCAACACCATGCACAAACTGGCCGATCAGGTGCAGGCGTCGGTGTCGATCCCGCTGATCCACATCGCCGATGCCACCGCGGTGGCGGTCAAGCGCGCCGGCATGCAGCGCCCGGCGCTGCTGGCGACGCGCTTCACCATGGAGCAGGATTTCTACAAGGTTAGGCTCGCCGACAGATTTGGCTTGAACCCTGTCGTACCCGATGGTGCCGGGCGCGACATGGTCCACCGTGTCATCTACGAGGAATTGTGCCAGGGCATCGTCAAGGAGACTTCAAAGGCGGCCTATATCGCCGAGACCGAGCGCCTGCGCCGCGAAGAGGGGGCCGACAGCGTCATCATGGGCTGCACCGAGATCACCATGCTGATCGGCCAGCAGGATTTCGGCATTCCGGTCTTCGACACCACGCGCATCCATGCCGAGGCGGCTGTGGAATTCGCGCTCGGTTGATGCGCTTCCAGCCCTTTGTTCTGACGCAATTCCGGACGGAAAACCGCTTCACACTTTTCCTGGCATTGCTTTGAAAGTACCTGGACCCATCTGGCGCGACGTTTTTCCTCCGTTAGAATGCCCGGAATTTCAAAACAGGCATTTCGAGGGGACAGTATGGATTTTGCGCTTCCGTGGCCGACGAGCCAGGGCGAATGGCTGGCCTGGTCGAGCGCCGTCGTCACCGTGCTGCTCGGCCTTTTGTTTTTTCTGGCTCCCGGTCTCGCCTTCCGTGCCCTGCGCCTGCAGGTCAAGCCAGAGAAGGCGGCGGCGATCGCCGAGGGGCGCGGCAGGATGTCCGGCTTTTATCTCGGTGTCGGCCTGTGCTGTATCCTGCTGGCGCAGCCGCTGATCTACATGGCGCTCGGCTTCTCCTGGCTGTTCACAGCCTTCGGCCGGCTGCTGTCGATGATGTCTGATGGCGCCAACACGCCTTTCAATTGGGTTTCCATTGTGGTGGAATTGGTGCTGGCGGCGTTGCCGCTCGCCTTTGCCTTCGGCTTTCTGCCTTGAATCGTGGGGTATTCCGCGATGGAAGACGGGTGACTTTCGCCGGATGCGACAATAGTGCCTGAAAACCATGCGGAACGACGCATTGCGGTCTTAAAATGCCTGTGCTAGACGGCAATCGACTTTCGGCCGGGGATAGCGGAAGCCGCGTCTCCGTGCTTGAAAAAATGCAGTAAGGTCAAAGATTTAGCCAGAGTTTTTGCTCGCGCCAACAATCTACGGCCTGTCAGACAAGAGAAAAGACGGTCCGTGGCTCAATCGTCATCGCCAATCTCAGGTGTCGCAGAACGCTATGCGGGTTCGCTGTTCGAACTCGCCCTGCAGGCAAATTCCGCGGCCAAGGTCGAAGCCGACCTCAACAGCTTCGAAGCCATGCTCGCGGGCAGCGCTGATCTCACCCGGCTGATCAACAGCCCGGTGTTCTCCAGCGAGGACCAGGCGAAGGCCATCGCGGCAATCGCCGACAAGGCCGGGATTGCCGGCCTCACTGGTAATTTCCTGCGCGTCGTCGCCCGTAACCGCCGGCTGTTCGCCATTCCCGGCATGATCAGGGCGTTCCGCCAGATATCAGCCGAACATCGTGGCGAGACCGCTGCTGAAGTGACGTCGGCTCACGAACTGACGGCTGCCCAGCAGACCGAACTCAAGGCGGCGCTGAAGAGCGTTGCCGGCAAGGACGTGGCTATCTCCGTCACCGTCGATCCGTCGCTGCTCGGCGGGCTGGTGGTCAAGATGGGCTCGCGCCAGATCGATACGTCGCTCAAAACCAAACTCAATTCGCTCAAGCTTGCACTGAAAGAGGTCGGCTGATGGACATCCGCGCCGCGGAAATTTCCGCAATTCTGAAAGACCAGATCAAGAATTTCGGCAAGGAGGCCGAGGTCTCCGAAGTCGGACAGGTGTTGTCCGTCGGTGACGGTATCGCCCGCGTCTACGGCCTCGACAATGTCCAGGCCGGCGAAATGGTCGAATTCCCCGGCGGCATCCGCGGCATGGCGCTCAACCTCGAAGCCGACAATGTCGGCGTCGTCATCTTCGGCGCCGACCGCGACATCAAGGAAGGCGACATCGTCAAGCGCACTGGCGCCATCGTCGACGTCCCCGTCGGCCCAGGCCTGCTCGGCCGCGTCGTCGACGCGCTCGGTAATCCGATCGACGGCAAGGGTCCGATCAAGGCGGTCGAGCGCAAGCGCGTCGACGTCAAGGCGCCCGGCATCATTCCGCGCAAGTCGGTGAACGAGCCGATGTCGACCGGCCTCAAGGCCATCGATGCGCTGATCCCGGTCGGCCGCGGCCAGCGCGAGCTGGTCATCGGCGATCGCCAGACCGGCAAGACCGCCATCATCCTCGACACGATGCTCAACCAGAAGTCGGTGCACGACAACGGCCCCGAGAAGGAAAAGCTCTACTGCGTCTACGTCGCCGTCGGCCAGAAGCGCTCGACCGTCGCGCAGTTCGTCAAGGTGCTGGAAGAGCGCGGCGCGCTCGAATATTCGATCATCGTCGCCGCCACCGCTTCCGATCCGGCACCGATGCAGTTCCTGGCGCCGTTCGCCGGCGCCACCATGGGCGAATATTTCCGCGACAATGGCATGCACGCGCTGATCAGCTACGACGATCTGTCGAAGCAGGCCGTCGCCTATCGCCAGATGTCGCTGCTGCTGCGTCGCCCGCCGGGCCGCGAAGCCTATCCGGGCGACGTCTTCTACCTGCACTCGCGCCTGCTCGAGCGCGCCGCCAAGCTCAACGACGATCTGGGCGGTGGTTCGCTGACCGCGCTGCCGATCATCGAAACGCAGGCCAACGACGTGTCGGCCTATATCCCGACCAACGTGATCTCGATCACCGACGGCCAGATCTTCCTCGAGACCAACCTGTTCTTCCAGGGCATTCGTCCTGCGGTGAACGTCGGTCTGTCGGTCAGCCGCGTCGGTTCGGCCGCGCAGATCAAGGCGATGAAGCAGGTTGCCGGTTCGATCAAGGGCGAGCTTGCGCAGTACCGCGAAATGGCGGCCTTCGCGCAGTTCGGCTCGGATCTCGATGCCGCCACCCAGCGCCTGCTCAACCGCGGATCGCGCCTCACCGAACTCCTGAAGCAGCCGCAGTTCTCGCCGCTGAAGACGGAAGAGCAGGTCGCGGTGATCTTCGCCGGCGTCAACGGCTATCTCGACAAGCTGCCGGTCAACCAGGTCGGCAAGTTCGAGCATGGCCTGCTCAGCCACATGCGTTCGGCCGGCAAGGACGTCCTCGAAGCCATCCGCAAGGAAAAGGCGCTGTCGGACGATCTGCGCGCCAAGCTGAAGGCCGAGATCGACGCTTTCGCCAAGACCTTCGCCTGAGCGAATTGCAAGACGGGATCAGGTTTGAAGCATGCCTTCATTAAAAGACCTTCGTAACCGTATCGCCTCGGTCAAGGCGACGCAGAAGATCACCAAGGCGATGCAGATGGTCGCCGCGGCGAAGCTGCGCCGTGCGCAAGAGGCTGCGGAAGCGGCGCGCCCCTATTCGGAGCGCATGGGTTCCGTGCTGGCCAACATAACCCAGGCAATCGGCGGCGGCGGCGATGCCCCGGCGCTGATGACCGGCACCGGCAAGGATGACGTGCATCTGCTCGTCGTCTGCACCGCCGAGCGCGGCCTGTGCGGCGGCTTCAATTCGCAGATCGCCCGCCTTGCCCGCGACCATATCCGCAAGCTTTTGGCCGACGGCAAGCAGGTCAAGATCATCTGCGTCGGCAAGAAGGGTTTCGACATCCTGCGCCGCGACTACGCGTCGATGATCATCGACCGAGTCGACCTGCGCGAGGTCAAGACACTCGGCTTCGTCAATGCCGATGCCATCGCCAAGAAGGTCATCCACCTCTTCAACGAAGGCGGCTTCGACATCTGCACGCTGTTCTATTCGCAGTTCAAGTCGGTGATCAGCCAGATCCCGACCGCGCAGCAGATCATTCCGGCCGGCGTTGCTTCGGCTCCTGCCGAGGCGATTGATGGCGGCAACGCCGTCTACGAATATGAGCCGGAGCCGGGCGAAATCCTCTCCGACCTCATTCCGCGCAACATCTCTGTGCAGGTTTTCCGGGCGCTGCTCGAAAACGTGGCTGGCGAAATGGGCGCCAAGATGAGCGCCATGGACAATGCGACGCGCAACGCCGGCGACATGATCAACAAGCTGTCGATCACCTACAATCGCCAGCGGCAGGCGCAGATCACCAAGGAACTGATCGAAATCATTTCGGGCGCCGAGGCGCTCTAGGCGTGGTTCGCGGGTCATCGACCCGCGACTGGACCGCGTGAGAAACAAAGGACGAAAAAGGGTAAAGACGATGGCGAAAGCAGCGACCCCCCAGAAGGCAGCCCCCAAGGCCGCAGCCGCGAAAACCGCAGCCCCCGCGAAGGCGGCGGCAAAGGCTCCAGCAGCCGCCGCGAAGGCTGCCCCGGCCAAGGCGGCAGCACCGGCGAAGGCCGCCGCTGCCAAGACATCGGCAGTGGCCAGCAAGGCAACCGGCGTTGCCGGCAAGGTCCGCCAGGTCATCGGCGCCGTTGTCGACGTGCAGTTCGGCGATCACCTGCCGGCGATCCTGAACGCGCTCGAGACGACCAATGTCGGCAACCGCCTGGTGCTCGAAGTTGCCCAGCATCTGGGTGAAAACACCGTGCGCTGCATCGCCATGGACTCGACCGAAGGTCTGGTTCGCGGCCAGGAAGTGCGTGACACCGGCGCGCCGATCACCGTGCCGGTCGGCCCGGGCATGCTCGGCCGCATCATCAACGTCATCGGCGAGCCGGTCGACGAAGAAGGCCCGGTCGACGCGACCGAAATGCGCTCCATCCACCAGCCGGCTCCGACCTATGTCGAACAGTCGACTGAAGCACAGATCCTGATCACCGGCATCAAGGTGCTCGATCTCCTGGCTCCCTACGCCAAAGGCGGCAAGATCGGCCTGTTCGGCGGCGCCGGCGTCGGCAAGACCGTGCTGATCCAGGAACTGATCAACAACATCGCCAAGGCGCATGGCGGCTATTCGGTGTTCGCCGGCGTCGGCGAGCGCACCCGCGAAGGCAACGATCTGTATCACGAGTTCATCGAATCCGGCGTCAACAAGAAGGGCGGCGGCGAAGGCTCCAAGGCGGCACTCGTCTACGGCCAGATGAACGAGCCGCCGGGCGCGCGCGCCCGCGTCGGCCTGACCGGCCTGACGGTCGCGGAATATTTCCGTGACCAGGGCCAGGACGTGCTGTTCTTCGTCGACAACATCTTCCGCTTCACGCAGGCGGGTTCGGAAGTGTCGGCTCTGCTCGGCCGTATTCCTTCGGCCGTGGGCTATCAGCCGACGCTCGCCACCGACATGGGCGCGCTGCAGGAACGTATCACCACCACCACCAAGGGCTCGATCACGTCCGTGCAGGCCATCTACGTGCCCGCCGACGATCTGACTGATCCGGCGCCGGCGACCTCGTTCGCCCACCTTGACGCGACCACGACGTTGAACCGCGCCATCGCCGAAAAGGGCATTTATCCGGCGGTCGATCCGCTGGATTCGACCTCGCGCATGCTCGACCCGCTGGTCGTCGGCGACGAACACTATGGCGTCGCCCGCCAGGTGCAGTCGATCCTCCAGCGCTACAAGTCGCTGCAGGACATCATCGCCATTCTGGGCATGGACGAGCTGTCGGAAGAGGACAAGCAGACCGTGGCCCGCGCCCGCAAGATCGAGCGCTTCCTGTCGCAGCCATTCTTCGTCGCCGAAGTGTTCACCGGCGCGCCGGGCAAGCTGGTCGATCTCGCCGACACCATCAAGGGCTTCAAGGGCCTCTGCAACGGCGACTACGATCACCTGCCGGAAGCCGCCTTCTACATGGTCGGCGGCATCGAGGAAGCAGTCGAGAAGGCACAGCGCCTCGCGGCTGAAGCGGCGTAATATATGCAAAGGAAGTTCTGTTGCTCGACCTTGCAAGAGGTGATGACAGAGCTTCCCTCGCCGTCGTTCTTCGAGACCGACGATGGGGTGCTGATGGTGACGGTCGGGACTGTCGAAACAGAGGACGGTCCTGGGTATTTTGATCAAGCGGTCATGTTCTGTCCATTCTGCGGGACCGAGTTGCAGACTGACGAAATTATCGCCGGCAAGGTGAAGCAAAATGGCTGAAGCTTTCAAGTTCGAACTGGTCTCGCCGGAACGCCTGCTGGTTTCTGAGCAGGTCGAATCCGTCGTCATTCCGGGCGCCGAAGGCGAGATGACCGTCATGGCGCATCACGCCCCGGTCATGACCACGATCAAGCCGGGCGTCGTCACCGTGAAGACCGCGGCGGGCGGCGAAGAACGCTATGTGGTGTTCGGCGGCTTCGCCGACATCGTTCCGGCCGGCTGCACGCTGCTGGCGGAATCGGCTGTCGCCGTGAAGGATGTCGACCGCGCCGATCTCGCGCGCCGCATCCAGGAAGCCAAAGAAGACGCTGCCGACGCCAAGGACGACGAGGCTCGCAGCAAGGCGGAGCAGTTCCTTAGCCAGCTCACCACGCTGGAAGGCGCTATTCTTCCGGCGTAAGGCCGGAGCGCTCTGGAATTCATGCCCTCACATTGGTAGCGCGCAGGACGGGCGTTCTGTCGTGATCCTTCGCGCCCAGGGGCGCTGTCCCGCCGACATCATAACCGCGAGGCCATAGCTCAGGTCTGCTCGCTCTGTATGCCAAGCGCAGCGAAGGCCAGGGTCGGACCGTCCCGTCGCAGGTGGACGAGATGGACAGCCACGAGTTCGATCAATGTCTGCCGCTCGGCATGGTCCCTGGCGAAGCCGGCCAGGTCGAACACCGCGGTCACGGTTTCGTTGGCCGGCAGTTGCTCACTCAAAAGTTCCTTCAACGCCGCGTCGAGCGGGTCGGTGAAATGGCCCTCTGGCAAGGTTTTCCCTCGCGCGGCGCAGGCGGCGATCCAGGCAGCCACCACCAGGGTCAGATGGACCAGTTCAGTACCGGCTTCGAGGCATTCGATGGCGGAGGCGACGATGCGCTGCGGCAGTTTCTGGCTGCCGTCATTGGCGATCTGCGCCGTGCGATGGGCAAGTGCAGTGTTGGAAAAACGCTCCGCGAGCTCCGCAATATAGGCGCTCGTGTCCAATCCGGCATCCTCGGGCAGGGTCGGGATGGCTTCGGCCCACAAGGCATCGACGAATTGCCGGATCGCCGGGTCGGCGAAGGCGCGGTCGACGGTGGCATGACCGCTGAGCAGGCCAAGATAGGCGATGGCCGAATGCGAGCCGTTGAGCAGCCTGAGCTTCATGTCCTCGAACGGGCCGACGTCGCGAACCATGGTGACGCCGAATTGTTCCCACGCGGGCCGGCCAGTCGGGAATTTAGCTTCGACCACCCATTGGCAAAACGGCTCGGTCATCACGGGCCAGGCATCCTCTACGCCGAGTTCTTCAGCGATCCGCGCCCGATCGGCATCGGTGGTTGCAGGCACGATGCGATCGACCATGCTGGAGGGAAATGCGACCTGGTGTGCGATGTGGTCGGCAATTCCGACATCACTCGATTGGGCGAGCCCGGCATCTCGCAACTGGGCGAATTCGACCAACAGCCGGTGCAGCGTGGCGCCGTTGGCCGGCAAATTGTCGCAACACAGGACAGTGAAGGGCGGCGTGCCGGCGGCGCGTCGCAGGGCAAGCGCCTCGGTCAGGAAACCATGCGCTGTCTTCGGCATCCGTGGATTGGCCAGATCATGGACGATATCGGGATGGGCGGCATCCAATCCCCCGCCTGCCGCCCTCAGATAGGCTTTTTCGGTGATCGTCAGCGTGACGATGCGGGTGCGCGGATCGGTCAGCGTGGCCAGCACCGCGCCCGGATTCTCCGGCGCCACCAGCATCGCACCGATCGAGCCGATGACCTGAAGTTTTTCGGTTCCACTGCTTCTGATCGCCAGCGTGTAGAGCCCGTCCTGCGGCGTGAGAGCGTCGCGCGTGTCGGTGCTGCGCAGCGAAACGCCTGTTATGCCCCAATCCGCCTCGCCTGCCGCCAGGCAATCGTCGACATAGGCTGCCTGATGGGCGCGGTGGAAGGCGCCGACACCAAGGTGCACGATGCCCGGGACGATGCGGCTGCGATCATACGCAGGTGTCGCGATCGAAGCCGGCAGTGCGCGCACCGTCTTCGTGGAAAGGCGTTCGGTCGTCGTGGTGCGACTGGTCTGGTCGGATGACATGAGTGGCCTCGGCAGGGATCGGCAAAGCGGCGTAACATTCGATTTCCTGCCACACAATGGGTCGAAAAGTCATCATACAACAATCGTATTTTTGTATGTTGACATTATTTCTTGCCGCCCCTACCGATAGTGGCTTGGGAGGATGATCGTGGCACTGACCCATGCGGATTTGCTGTTTCCCGCCGAGGCGCATTCGCGCGCGATTGCCCGTGATCTCTATGCCGGGATCAAGGACCTGCCCCTTGTCAGCCCGCATGGTCACACCGATCCGCGCTGGTATGCGCTGAACGAGCCATTCCCGGATCCGGCGCAACTGCTCATCGTCCCGGATCACTACATCTTCCGCATGCTGTTCAGCCAAGGCGTCCGCCTTGAGGATCTCGGCGTGGCGACGCTCGACGGCGCGCCGGTCGAGACCGACGGCAGGGCGATCTGGCGGCCTTTTGCCGAGCACTATCATCTGTTTCGCGGCACGCCGACCCGGCTGTGGTTCGATCATGTGCTCGCCGATCTGTTCGGCATCGACGAACCCCTGACCGCGGCGACCGCCGACCGCCACTACGACACCATCGCGACGCTGCTGCAGTGGGAGAATTTTCGCCCGCGCGCGCTGTTCGAGCGTTTCAACATCGAGGTTATCGCGACCACGGAAGGCGCGCTCGACGATCTCCAATGGCACCAGATGATCCGCGACAGCGGCTGGCAGGGCCGTGTGGTCACCGCCTATCGGCCGGATGCTGTCGTCGATCCCGATTTCGAAGGGTTTTCAACCAATCTCGACCGGCTCGGTGAGATCACCGGCTGCGACACCGGCAATTGGGCCGGCTATCTCGATGCGCATCGCCAGCGGCGTGCCTTCTTCAAAAGCTTCGGCGCGACTTCGTCGGATCATGGCCATCCGACGGCCGAGACCGCCAATCTTTCGGATGCGGCGGCGCAAGAGCTGTTCAATCGGATTCGCCGTGGTTCCGACGATGAGCGCGAGCGAAAACTGTTCCGCGCCCAGATGCTGACCGAGATGGCCAAGATGAGCCTCGACGATGGACTGGTCCTGCAGATCCATCCCGGCTCCTGGCGCAATCATTCGCCCGCGATCTTCCAGAAATTCGGCCGCGACAAGGGTTTCGATATCCCGACCAGGACCGACTATGTGACGGCGCTGAAGCCGCTGCTCGACTGCGTCGGGCTGGAGCGCGACCTCACCGTCATCCTGTTCACGCTCGACGAGACCAGTTATGCGCGCGAGCTGGCGCCGCTGGCCGGTGTCTACCCGGCGCTGAAGCTCGGGCCGGCATGGTGGTTCCACGACAGCCCGGAAGGCATGCGGCGCTTCCGCGAGATGACCACCGAGACGGCCGGCTTCTACAACACCGTCGGTTTCAACGACGACACCCGTGCCTTTCCATCGATCCCGGCGCGTCACGATGTGGCGCGGCGAGTCGACTGTGCGTTCCTGGCGCGTCTCGTCGCCGAGCATCGGCTGCGCGAGGACGAGGCGCATGAGCTGGCGCGGGAACTGACCTATACGCTGGCGAAAAAGGCGTATCGGCTCTGAAGGGGCAACTCGCCCGCAATGCAAAGGGAGGAAACCATGTTGCATTTTTCAAGACTGACGGGAGCTGCGCTACTCGCCGCCGCACTGATGGCCGGAACCGCAAGCGCCCAGACGGTTCTGCGCTCGTCCGACACCCACCCGGACGGCTATCCGACGGTCGAGGCGGTCAAATATTTCGGCGAGCTTGTAAAGGAGCGTACGGCCGGCCGCTATGCGGTCGAGCTCTATCATTCCGCGCAGCTCGGCGAAGAAAAGGACACGATCGAGCAGGTTCGCACCGGCGTGATCGACCTCAACCGCATCTCGATGGCGCCGTTCAACGGGCTCATTCCCGAAACCACGGTGCCCTCGCTGCCCTACATCTTCCGCTCGGAAGACCATATGCACAAGGTCATGGACGGGGCGGTCGGCGACCAGATCGCGGCGGCGTTCGAACAGGTCGGGCTGGTGCTGCTCGCCTTTTATGACAGTGGCGCGCGCTCCTTCTACAATTCGAAGAAGCCGATCAACTCATTAGCCGATCTGTCCGGCATGAAGTTCCGCGTCATCCAGTCCGACATCTTCGTCGACATGGTGGCGGCACTCGGCGCCAACGCGACGCCGATGCCGTATGGCGAGGTGTATTCGGCGATCGAGACCGGGGTCATCGACGGCGCGGAAAACAATTTTCCGAGCTACGACACCGCCAAGCATGCGGAAGTCGCCAAGTTCTATTCGCTCGACGAGCACACTATGGTGCCGGAAGCCTTCGTCATGGCGAAGTCGAGCTGGGACAAGCTGACGCCGGAGGATCAGGCGATCTTCAAGGCGGCCGCCAAGGAGAGCGTCGCCAGGCAGCGCGAGCTGTGGACCGCCAAGGTCAAGGAATCGCGCGCCAAGGTCGAGGCGGCCGGTTCGCAGATCACGACGCCGGACAAGCAGCCCTTCATCGACGCCATGGGTCCGGTCTACGAGAAGCACGTCAAGGACGACAAGCTGAAGGCCATGGTCGAAGCCATCAAGGCCGTGCAGTGATCAAGCGGCGGCGCGGGCATTCCGCGCCGCCATCCTCTTGCGGAGAGAACCGGTGACCTCCAGCCCAAAACACAGACCGCCCCTGTGCGGCGTCGCGCGCATGATGTCGCGCGTCAGCACAGCGGCGCTATGGGTCGCAGGCATCGGGCTGGTGCTGATGACCGCCTTCGTCGCCTGGCAGGTGTTCGGTCGTTATGTCCTGAACCGCTCGCCAAGCTGGACCGAGCAGGGCTCGGTGATGCTGATGAGCTGGTTCATTTTCCTCGGCGCTGCCGTCGGCGTGCGCGAGAACTATCACCTCGGCTTCGACGTCCTGCTCTACGTGCTGCCCAAAGGCGGCAAGCGTTGGCTGCGGATGATCTCGGACCTCGTCGCGCTCGCCTTCGGCATCGGTATGATCTGGTATGGTAGCCAACTGGTCGCATTGACCTGGGGCGCTACCTTGCCGTCGCTCGGCATATCGGGGGGCTGGGACTACGTCCCGCTGGTCGCGGGAGGCGTGCTCGTCGTGCTCTTCACGCTGGAGCGCATCGTGCTTCGCCTCTACGGTGCGCCGATCGACGATGTGCTCGATGAACTGCCGCCGGCGGAAGTTGCAACCGAGCTCGACACGGCGAACGTGAAGGTCTGACGGCATGGAACTCTGGATTCTCTTCGGCGTCTTCACCCTTCTGATGCTTATCGGCACGCCGATCGCTTTCTGCCTCGGCGTCGCAAGCTTTGCCACCGTCCTCTATATGGGCCTGCCGCCGCTCATCGTGTTCCAGCGCCTGAATTCCGGCATGAGCGTCTTTTCGCTGCTGGCCATTCCCTTCTTCATCTATGCCGGCGACTTGATGGTGCGCGGCGGCATCGCCAGCAAGATCGTTGCCTTCGCCGGCTCGCTCGTTGGCCATTTGCGCGGTGGCCTCGGGCAGGTCAACATTGCGACCGCTACACTGTTCGGCGGCATTTCGGGCTCCGCGGTGGCCGAGGCGGCGGCGGTCGGCGGCTTGATGATCCCGCAGATGAAAGCGCGTGGATATGGAGCGGATTACGCCGTCAACGTCACGTCGATGGCAGCGCTGATCGCGCTGCTCCTGCCGCCGTCGCACAACATGATCATCTACTCGATCTCGGCAGGTGGAAAGATCTCCATCGCCGACCTGTTCACGGCCGGCATCATTCCTGGCCTGCTGTTGGCCCTGTCGCTGATGATCACCGCCTATTTCGTGGCGCGCTCCCGCGGTTATCCGACCGAGCCGTTTCCGGGCTTCACCGCCGTCGCGCATCTCTTCGCTGTCGCGGTGCCCGGCCTGCTGCTGATCGCGATCATCTTCGGTGGCGTACGATCGGGCGTTTTCACGGCGACCGAGAGTTCCTGTGTCGCGGTCATCTATGCGTTGCTCGTCACTGTCTTCGTTTACCGGCAGATGACTTGGGAAGGTTTCGTTCATGCCACCCATGGTGCCGTGCGCACCACGGCCATGGTGCTGCTCATCATCGGCATGGCGGCGGCGTTCTCGTGGTTGATGGCCTTCCTGAAACTGCCGGCAGCGCTCATAGCCTCCATGAACGCAATCTCGGACGATCCGCTGGTCGTGCTTCTCCTGCTCAACGTCTTGATGCTGTTCCTCGGCACCTTCATGGACATGGGGCCGACGATCATCATCTGCACGCCGATCTTCCTGCCCGTGGCGCAAGCCTACGGCGTCGACCCGGTACATTTTGGCGTCATCATGATCCTCAACTTCGGCATCGGGCTGAATACGCCGCCGGTGGGCGCTGTGCAGTTCGTGGCGTGCGCAGTGGGCAAGATATCCGTCTGGGAGGCGATGCGCTCGATCTTGCCGTTCTATGGGGCCGGGCTCGTGGTACTGGGGCTCGTCACTTATATTCCGGCCATTTCGCTCTGGCTACCGAGCGTCTTCAAATAGGGGCGACATGGCATCGGACACCGCAACCGACCTCAGGGTCGAGAGAAAACCCAAACTGTCGGAGACAGTGGTCACGACGATCCGCAAGCAGTTGCAGGCGGGTGAGATCCTGCCCGGCCATAAATTGCCGACCGAAGGCCAACTGACCGAAACCTTCGGCGTCAGCCGCACCGTCATCCGCGAGGCGCTGGCCAAGCTTGCCGCCGACGGGCTGGTCGAACCGCGCCAGGGCGCCGGCGTCTTCGTCACAGAGCACATCTCGACAATGTTCGGCGCGCTGGCCGCCGACATGGGCAGCAAGGATTCGATCGCGCTCAACGTGCTCGAAGTGCGGCTGGCGATCGAGATTGAATCGGCCGGGATCGCCGCCGTCCGCCGCAATGCCGCGCAGGAGGCGGCGATCCAGG
This sequence comes from Mesorhizobium sp. M7A.F.Ca.MR.362.00.0.0, assembly GCF_004023175.1. Classification (NCBI taxonomy): domain Bacteria; kingdom Pseudomonadati; phylum Pseudomonadota; class Alphaproteobacteria; order Hyphomicrobiales; family Phyllobacteriaceae; genus Mesorhizobium; species Mesorhizobium sp. M7A.F.Ca.MR.362.00.0.0. The sequence continues at coordinate 19,271 of NZ_RZTF01000017.1, read as the reverse complement.
AAGCCTTCTTCGAATTCGAGCGGCTGCTGCTTGCCAGCGAGCCGACCGGTCCGGCCGACCTCGCCTTCCATCGCGCGATCGCCAGCGCCACCAGCAACCCATTCTATGTCGAGATGCTCGACGTGCTCGGCCGGCGCGCCATCCCGTGCGACGTGACTTCGCCCTGGTCGACCGAATTGGCGCAATCCGATAGCTACCAGCGCGGACTGCAGCGCGAGCACCTGGTGATCCTCAACGCCATTACCTCTGGCGATGCCGAGGCCGCGCGAGAGGCGATGCGCGCGCACCTCACCGCCAGCCAGCAGCGTTACCGCGAACGCCTGCATGCGCGTCAGGCTTTTTATTCCAGTTCGGTCAAGGCCGCCGCCGGCGAATGACCCATCTCAAGTCAGGACGAAAATGAGCCAGAGCCATATCGACTATACATCGCGCTTTGCCATCGACCCGGTCGCCGCCGCGGCGATGGGAACCGACGAATTGCGCCACAACTTTCACATTGACGGCCTGTTCCAGCCCGGCCGCATCAGCCTGACCTACACACATTACGACCGCATGATCGTCGGCGGCGCCGTGCCGACGGACGCCGCGCTTCAACTGGAAACGATCAAGCCGACCGGCACCAAGAACTTTCTCGACCGTCGCGAGCTGATCGCCGTCAACATCGGCGGTGCAGGCGTCATCAAGGCCGGCGGCCAGTCCTTCGAATTGCAGGCGCGCGACATGCTCTATCTCGGCATGGGCATCGCTGATGTGTCGTTCGCGTCGGCCGATGCAGATGCGCCGGCCAAATTCTATCTGCTCAGCGCGCCGGCGCATCAGGCCTGGTCCAGCCGGCTGATCCGCATCGGCGACGCCAAGCGCCTCGATCTCGGCAGCAAGGACACCTGCAACGAGCGTTCGATCTTCCAGTTCATCCATGCCGACGGCGTGAAGACCTGCCAGCTGGTGGTCGGCATGACTCAGCTGGCGCCGGGCTCGGTGTGGAACACCATGCCGTGCCATGTGCATGACCGGCGCATGGAGGCCTATCTCTATTTCGACCTGGCGGAGACGGCACGCGTCTTCCACTTCATGGGCGAGCCGGACGAGACGCGCCATATCGTCATGGGCAACGAGGAAGCGGTGCTGTCGCCGGGCTGGTCGATCCATTCGGGCGCCGGCACTTCCAATTATGCTTTCATCTGGGCGATGGCCGGCGACAATGTCGACTATACCGATGTCGACCCGGTGGCGTTGAGCGATCTGCGGTGAGCGACCCCTTCAGCCTTGCCGGAAAACGTTTCCTGGTCACCGGCGCCAACACCGGCATCGGCCAGGGCATCGCCGTATCGATCGCACGCGCCGGGGGCGCGGTGGTCGGCGTCGGCCGCTCGTCGATGGACGATACGGCAGACAAGGTCGCCGCGCTGGGAGGGCAATTCGAGGCGGTCAGCGCCGACCTTGCCGACATTTCGGCCGCCGGCCCGTTGCACGACCGGATCTGGGACGAAAGCGGTCCGCTCGACGGGCTGGTCAACAATGCCGGCATCATCCGCCGCGCCGATGCCGTCGATCTCAGCGAGGCCGATTGGGACGACGTCATGGACGTCAATCTGAAAACGGTTTTTTTGCTCTGCCAAAGCTTTGCAAGGCGTGCCTTGGCCGCTGAGCGGAAAGGCAAGATCGTCAACATTGCCTCCGTGCTGAGTTTCCAGGGTGGCATCCGCGTTGCGTCCTACACTGCCTCGAAGCACGGTGTGCTCGGCATCACGCGTCTGCTCGCCTGCGAATGGGCGCAGAAAGGCATCAACGTCAACGCCATCGCGCCGGGCTATATCGAGACCAACAACACCCAGGCGCTGCGCGCCGATCCCGACCGCAGCGCCGCCATCCTGGCGCGTATCCCGGCCGGCCGCTGGGGCGAGGCGGGCGACATTGGCGACGCCGCCGTCTTCCTGCTGGCGCCGGCATCGGACTATATGCATGGAGCGGTGGTGCCGGTGGATGGCGGCTGGCTGGCGCGCTAGGTTTTGACGCAATTCCGGACGGAAAACCGTTCACACTTTTCCTGGAATTGCTCTTAGGAGATGACGATGACCGCAAAGATTTTCGCGCATGCCGGCGAGGGCACGTGGACGGCGACGCCGGACGGCAACAGGCGGCGCGTCCTCCTGCACACCGATGAGTTGATGCTGGTCGAATTCGGCTTCGACAAGGGTGGCGTCGGCGCCCTGCATTCGCACCCGCATGTCCAGGCAAGCTACGTCGCCGAAGGCCGCTTCGAGGTGACCATCGACGGTCGGACCGAAACCATCGAGACCGGCGGCAGCTTCATCGTGCCGTCCGGTCTGGTGCACGGCGTCAAGGCGCTGGAACCAGGGCGGCTGGTCGACAGCTTCACGCCGCACCGGGCCGATTTCCTCGGCTAGCCAAGGGTAAGAGATCGAGCGGGAATGACCCGCACCCCAGAAAGAGGCGCGGGTCTGTTGCCTGGGCGCTTGTGGCGCCGCGGTACTCAAGACATCACCGCAGGATGAGGACCCTGCCGCACCGTGGTGAAGATAGTCTTAATGCGCCGGCGCTGCATGGCACGACGAACCGGAGGCTGCGCTCGCTCGATCAGGTGATGTGACGCAGGAGGCTGAAAAGCCGCTCGAACGTCTTGCCGTAGGGCGGGCGCAACAAGGCTCCGGCGCTCAGCCGCGACTGTGTGAAAACCGGCTTCTCCTTGCTGAACGTCCGAAATCCCCACTCGCCGTGATAGGCGCCCATGCCGCTGGCGCCGACCCCGCCAAAGGGCTGGTTTTCCTGTACCAGATGCAGCATGCAGTCGTTGATAGTGACACCGCCGGCAATAGTCTCGTGCAGGATGCGTTGACGGGTGCCGCTGTCGCGGCCGAACCAGTAGAGCGCCAGCGGTCGGGCTGCCCCGTTCACATGCGCGATCGCTTCGTCGATCCCGGTGTATTCTACGATGGGCAGCACCGGCCCAAAAATCTCCTCGCGCATCAGCCGCAGGTTTGCGCCGGCGTTGCGGACCAGAGTCGGCAGCAGCTTCCGGCTTTTGGCACCCAGCTCTTCGCCGGCCGGGTTGATTTCGGTGACATCGGCGCCTGCGTCACGCGCTTCAGTGATCATGTCGCGCAGGCGCTGGTGGTGCCGGTCGCTGATGATGACGGTATAGTCGGGGTTGTCGCGCAAGGTCGGGTAGAGCTTCGCGATCGCCGTTGCGAGCTTGACAGCGACCGTGCCTGCCTGCCCCTTCGGCACCAGCAGATAATCCGGCGCGATGCAGGTCTGCCCGGCATTCAAGAGCTTGCCATAGGCAATGCTGGATACCGCCGCGTCAAGATCGCAGGACGGATCGAAGATTGCCGGCGACTTGCCGCCGAGTTCGAGCGTGACCGGGGTCAGGTTGGCGGCCGCGGCGATCGCGACCTGGCGTCCGACCGCGGTCGAGCCGGTGAACAGCAAATGATCGAAAGGCATCGACACGAAGGCCTTTCCCATCTCGGCATCGCCGGTGATGACGCTGAGCTCATCGGGTGCGAAATGCTCGGCAACGAGTTTGGCCAACAGCACTGAGAATGCCGGCGTCAATTCGGAAGGTTTTATAAGCACGCGATTGCCGGCCGCGAGTGCCGCCGTGACCGGCGCGACAGCGAGCTGGAAAGGATAATTCCAGGGCGACACGATGCCGACGACGCCGAGCGGCTGCGGGACGAGGCGATTTCGCCCGGGCAGGAACGGCATGGTGGTGACAACGCGGCGTTCGCGCATCCAGCCCCTGAGATGCGAAAGCGCGTGGCGGATGCCGGCACGCACCACGAACAGTTCCGCAAGACGCGTCTCGTGTGCCGAACGGCCACCGAAGTCGGTGTCGATGGCGGTGCAGATGTCGGCTTCATGCCGCTCGGTCAGCGCCAACAGGCGTTTCAGGCGATCCTTGCGGATGCCAAAGTTGGGGAAAGGCTGCGCCTCGAAGGCGGCGCGCTGCAGGTGGAACCGCTCGCCGAGAACATCCTGTCTGGTCTGCAGCATCGCATCCTCCCTAGCTAGCGGAGCCGAGCTTACATTGCTGGGTGAAGGAATCCAGCGAGGTAAAGGTGTTGCAAGGGAAGGCGCAGGCTGCAGGCGACCTGTTCCTGTTGTGGCACGATGACAGCTGCGCTAAGGCATGGTGCCCATGCAGAGAGTCGTTTTGACCGATTTCCCATCCTCTCCCATCCAGGAATTCCAGTCCGGTGTCTGCCTGATGCTGATATCGGCGACGAGTATCTTGGCCATGGACCCCAAGCGGCGCGTTTCGTGCCGGGCGGCCCTGCGGAATTGCGGATGAAGGGCGCTCACAGGCTTGAGGCTGCGTTTGGAGCGGCTGCGCGAAGGGTTGTGCGGGAGTTTCTGCGGTTCGTGCCGCTGTCTCTGAAACAGCGCATGCAAAAACGCACATACGCACGCGCGGCGCCCGCCAACAGAATTTTCATTTCGGGTTGCGCGCGCAGCGGCACGACGCTGACACAGCGGCTGATGAGGTGTTTCGAGGACATTTTCGTCCATCCGCCCGAAGCGCGATACACAATGCTGGACATGTTGGACCGGCCGGAATCGAACCTCGTCGTCAAGCGCGATGCGCGCGGTTTTGCGCATCTGGCGAAGCTCCCTCCCTCCATCGGCTTGATCTATTGCGTGCGCCATCCGTTCGACACGCTGACAAGTTCGCATCCGCAAACACGCAACGAGCGTCGGTTCCACGTCACGCCGCATCGCTGGCTGGCCGAATACGACGCGCTGACCCGGCTGAAGAAGGCACAACCGCACCGGCAGATACTCTTTGTC
>NZ_RZTF01000017.1:0-14446 GCF_004023175.1 Mesorhizobium sp. M7A.F.Ca.MR.362.00.0.0 | reverse complement strand
CTCTTTTGTCCGCTACGAAGACATGATCGGCGCGCCCGATGCGCAGCAGGACAGAATCGCGCAATCGTTCGGACTGACACCGCGCATTCGTTTCAGCGAGGATCCGGACAATCCGATCCGGGTGGCTTCGTTGAGAAAATGGGAACGGAATGAAGAATTCAGGACCTATCTCGGCGGTCTGCCCCCGGCATTTCTCGTCGGCGTCCGGCGTTTCTGCGCCGAGTTCGGCTATGACATGCCAATAAGCACGCCGACCGTGGACGCGCGGTAATGCGGGCACCGGCGGCCGTCGCGACAGAAGAGCGAGATCCCAAGCGGCGCGTGCTGAAGGACGTGTTCGGCTTCGATGATTTTCGCCCCGGCCAGGCCGATGTCATGGACGCGCTGCTGGCCGGGCGGCATGTCCTGGCCGTCATGCCGACGGGTGCGGGCAAATCGCTCTGCTACCAGGTCCCGGCACTTGTCCTGGGCGGGCTCACCATTGTCGTTTCGCCGTTGGTGGCGCTGATGCAGGATCAGGTCGCCGCCTTGCGGCTTGCCGGCGTGGCTGCCGATACGATCAATTCCTCGATCGACCGCGATGCCAATATCGCCGCATGGCGTCGCGTCGCCTCGGGCCAGACGCGCCTGCTCTATCTCGCGCCGGAGCGGCTGATGACCGAGCGGATGCTCGAGGCGCTGGCCAAGCTCGATGTCAGCCTGATCGCCGTTGACGAGGCGCATTGCATCTCGCAATGGGGGCCGGCGTTCCGGCGCGAATACGAGGATTTGTCGCGGCTGCGCGGCATCTTCCCCAACGTGCCGATCATCGCGCTGACGGCAACGGCGGACGAAGGCACGCGCACCGATATCGAAGCCCGGCTGTTTGCCGAGCGCGTCGAGACCCTGGTGCTGGGCTTCGACCGGCCGAACATCAAGCTTGCCATCGAGGCCAAGCAGGACAGCAAGCGGCAATTGCTGCGCTTCGTCGAGCGCCATCCCGGCCGCAGCGGCATCGTCTACTGCCTGTCGCGCAAGAAGACGGAGGAGATGGCGGCCTTCCTCGAGAAGAACGGCGTCACCGCGCTCGCTTATCATGCCGGCATGAGCAAGGAGGCGCGTGACGCTAACCAGAACAGCTTCATGACCCTGTCCGGCGTCGTCATGGTGGCGACCATCGCTTTCGGCATGGGCATCGACAAGCCTGACGTCGCCTATGTCTTCCACACCGACATGCCGGGCAGCCTGGAGGCCTACTACCAGGAGATCGGCCGCGCCGGCCGCGATGGGCGGGACGCCGAGGCACATATGCTGTTCGGCCTTGGCGATATCCGCATGCGCCGGATGTTCATCGACGATGAAGATGCGCCGGCCGAGCACAAGAGGCGCTCACATGGCCGGCTCGACATGCTGATCGGCTATTGCGAGACGGCGCAGTGCCGCCGCCAGGTGCTGCTCGGCTATTTCGGCGAGGACGCGCAGCCTTGCGGCAATTGCGACACCTGCCTCGATCAGGCGCCGCGCGCCGATGGCGGAGCGGAGGCGCGGATCATCCTGGCAGCCATCGCGCAGAGCGGCGAACGCTTCGGTGCCGGCCATGTCATCGACATCCTGCTCGGCCATGAAACCGAGAAGGTGCTTGCCAGGAACCAGCAGAGGCTCACGAGTTTCGGCAGCGGTCTGGCGCACAAGAAGGATTTCTGGCTGTCGCTGATCCGGCAGCTCGTCGCCGGCGGGTTCCTGATGCCGGATCCGGCCGGTCATGGCGGCCTCGCCATCGCCGAAAAAGGCCATGCGCTTGGCCGTGGCGAGATGCCGTTCCATTATCGCGTCGAGGTGCGCAGCCGCGCCTTGCGCGGCAAGACGCGCTCCGGGCAGGATTTCGGGCAATCGGATGTGGACACCGGGCTGCTGGCCGCGCTGAAGACCTTGCGACTGCGGCTCGCCAAGGAGCGTCAGGTGCCGGCCTATGTGGTGTTTTCCGATCGCACCCTGATCGACATGGCCGAGCGCCGCCCGCACGACCTCGACGCCTTCGCTGAAGTGAATGGGGTTGGGGCGGCAAAGCTGAAGGAGTTCGGCCAGGTTTTTCTGAGTGCGATTGCCGAGCATCAATCCGATGGCTCGGCCTGAGGTCAGATCAGCGACTGGTCACGCGCTCTGAAGCATAGGGATCTTCGGAGAAGGCATCCGTTCCGAGAGCTTCTGTTCCGTCGCCGCCCATTCCTACATCGCCTATGCCCCCGCCGAGACCGATCAGTTCAATGTTCTCTGGCCGGCCAGTCGACAGATCAGGTTTAGACCGAGGCGTTCATCGACTTCATGGCTGAGCATCTGCAACCGCAATAGGTGCCGCTGTCCGCTTGCCGGCGCCTGTCCACCGCAAGCGTCGCAGGCGACCCGCCGGGCGTCAGTCGCGCGATATAGATAGTCCCGTGAGAAGCGGAGCGTAGGCGCCGAGCCTGCGGGATATGAACTCCGTGAAGAGCCGCACGCGCTTCGTCTTGCGTGTCTCCCCCTGTGTGAGAAGCCAGAGCGTTCCGTACATGTGCAGGTCGGTGCCTGGCACCCTCACCAGCAGGGGGTCGGCATCTCCGACGAAGCACGGCAGTGTCGTGATCCCGAGACCTTGCCGTACGGCAACGATCTGCGCCTCGGCGTCCGTGGTCCTGAATGGAACCCCCGTGGTGCGAACCTCACCCGCGCTGGCCCATTCCGGAATCCCATGAGCGCTTATGACGATCCACCGGATGGGATCAGGCGCGCCCGCACGCCACGCGGCCAGGCGATCGCGGGACATGTAGACGCCGCCGAACACCTCCGCTCCCTTCAGGCCGTGAAGATTGAGCGGCAGGGTTTTGCGGTCGTAGACGACGCGGATCGCCACGTCGGCCTCTCGGTTGGTCAGATTTGCCAGTTCGCCGGACGACAAGATTTCCATCTCGATGTCCGGGTGCAGACGCGCGAAGTCGGCGAAGTCCGGCATGAGCAGGTGTGTCACGAGGGGCGGTGCCAGCGTCACCCGCAGAAGCCCGCGCACGCTCTGGTCGCGCCCGAAGACGCGCGTCTCCAGCTGGTGAGACGACGCTTCCATCTGGTTCGCGAGCTCGAGGACCTCCTCGCCCGCAGCCGTCAGGCGGTAGCCCGAAGGCAGCTTTTCGAACATTTGCGCCCCGAGGCGTTCCTCAAGCTGTGCGATGCGTCGCAGCACGGTCGAGTGATTCACCCCGAGCTGCGCGCCGGCAGCCCGCACCGAGCCTCCGCGTGCGACGGCTAGAAAGTAGCGAATGTCATCCCAGTCGATCATGGTGCAATCCGGCACCGCGCGGTGCGCCTTCCAAAGCCCGTATCTAGCACATCCTACAGCGGTAGGGGCGGACATCATAGCTTATGTCGACAGGGGCGGCGCAATTCCGAATGGCGGACACGGATCGTCGCGGCGGGCGTCAGCCCTGAAAGCGGATCGATTTTGCACCACCGATGTGCGCGCTTCCGCACTCACCACCTGACCCCGACGGGCCCATCTAGAGGTCCTCGGGGCGTACCCCGAACGAGCAAAGACAGAAGCTGGAAGGATTGAGTCATGGGAAAACTGGACGGTAAGGTTGCGGTTATTACGGGTGGCGCCACCGGCATCGGCCGCGCCGCAGCGAAGCGCTTCATCGAGGAGGGCGCCTTCGTCTTCATCTTCGGCCGCCGGCAGGACGCGCTAGACGCCGCTGTGGCCGAACTCGGGCCCAATGCCCGCGCGGTGAAGGGCTCGGTCTCGGATGAGGCCGACCTCGATCGGCTCTATGCGGCGGTGAAGGCCGAGCGCGGAACCCTCGACATCATCTTCGCCAACGCCGGGGTGGGAAGCCTGCTTCCGCTCGGCAAGCTCACCGCCGAGCACATTGACGAAACCTTCAACACCAATGTGAAGGGTACGATCTTCACGGTCCAGAAGGCGCTGCCGCTGATGGGCGAGGGCGGTTCGATTATCCTGACCGGATCGAGCGCCGGCACCACGGGCGCGCCCGCATTCAGCGTCTATAGCGCGAGCAAGGCGGCCGTGCGCAACCTCGCGCGGACCTGGGCGGAAGACTTGAAAGGCACCGGCATCCGGGTAAACGTGCTGTCGCCCGGGCCGACGGCGACCGAACTCGCGAAGGCAGCGATAGGCGAGGAGGGCTTGAAGGTCTTCGCCTCGATGAATCCGCTTCAGCGGATGGCCGATCCAGCGGAGATCGGGGCGGCGGCTGCGTTTCTCGCGTCGCCCGACAGCAGCTTCATGACCGCCAGCGAGGTCGCCGTCGACGGGGGCTTGGCGCAAATCTGACCCGCTACGCCCCGCCGTTCATTCCATTCGATATCCCGAGCCCGCAGGGCCTGGTAAACTGAAGGAGAATATACATGAGCTATGCAATTATCGGCTTCGGCAAGATCGGCCAGGCTCTTGCCAAGGCGTTTGCCCGCAACGGCATCGAAGTGTCCGTGGCAACCACGCGCGACCCGGAAAGCTTTGCATCAGCCGCGGCCGCGATCGGACCCACGATCATCCCGAAAACGCTGGCGGACGCGGTCAAGGCGGACATCATCTTTTTGGCTGTCCGCTTTGAATCGAACCCAGATGTCGCGAAGGCGCTGTCAAGCTGGGAAGGCAAGACGATCATCGACGCGACGAACGTGTTTCCAGTCCCCGAAGAACTGGACGGTCTGCCGTCCTCCGCCTTCGTCGCAAAGGCGTTCACCGGCGCCAAGCTCGTCAAAGGCTTCAATCACCTGATTGCGGCCACCCTGGCTGCCGATCCGATCGTCGAGGGCGGCCACCGGGTCGTCTTTCTTTCGAGCGACGACGAGGACGCGATCGCTCCCGTGGCGGCCTTGGCCAAACAACTCGGGTTCGCACCGGTCAAGCTGGGGAAGCTCAACGAGGGCGGCGCACTGGTGCACGCACGCGGCCGCACTTGGGGCCAGCTGATCTTCCAGGATCTGTTCAAGAAGGAGCAATAACGGATTTACCGTGCGCCGTCAGAGTGGCCGGTGTTTCGACGCCGGCCACATCGTCAGCATCGAGCCGAGCGCGCAAAGCGACGCGCTTGAAAGCGGCTACATCTGCCTGGGATCCTTCGGCCGACAGGTGCCTGCCGCCCATGAATCGTAGTTGCAATAGCTGATGTCCCAGCCGGCATCGCGTCTTTTGGAAGTTACCTCACGACCGCCCGCGCGGATGGGTCCGAAGCCACCCCAACTGCCATCCGAGCCCTTGTAATTTCCCATGACGCGATAATTGCAGTTGTTTACGACGAAGTTGCCGTCCATCGACACGCATGCCGATGCGACAGTGGAAAGACTGAAGAAGGCCGTGCCGGCGACTGTGATGGCGAGAGAGGCTTTGCGCATAGTGGTCTCCTAACTGGCTGGGCGAACCAACCATTACGAGATCTTGGGCCGGGCCTCTTCCCCCATTTGGGCTAAACCGGCTGGCAAATTCACAGCGGCTGGCTGCGCTTGCGGACAGCCATGTGCGGAGATGCCGAATGGACTCGCCCCTCGCCCAAGCTTTACGGCCTCCGCGAAGGCCAGACTGTCCCGGCTCGGGCGGCTCTTCCGCCGCCTCTCTACCAGACCCGCAAGGTTTACCGGAGGTTAACGGTAAACAATGAGCGGCCGCAACTGTGTCTCTTTCCGGCCATTTCTTCAGTCCTGGTTCGGCCCAAAAGCCATACGTCAGGGAGGGTCACTTTTCAGGGGCAGGCCAGTTCCCCTCGACGGGCAGTGAGAGGCGGAATGTCGACCCGTTGATGTCGCTGGCGGCCAGTATGAGACCGCCGCCGTGCTGCCGGGCGATCTCGCGTGAAATGTAGAGCCCTAAACCGGAGCCGTTTACCAATTGGCCCGCGGCGCGATAGTACCTCATGAATATGAACTCGTGGTCGTCGGGCGCTACGCCAGAGCCCTGATCCACCACGTGTACAAATGCCACGCCCTGCTCAGTCGACAGCCGGATCGTCACAGAGCTGGTCACCGATGAGTATTTCAGGGCGTTCTGGATCAGATTTTGTATTACAATCTCCAGCAGGTTGCGGTCACCTTTCACAATCACTTCGTCGCCGTGAGTGAAGCTAACACGTCCGGCCGCAGCATCATCCAACCCCGCTTCGGCGGCGTGCAAAACCTCATTCAGGTCGAACATCTTGATCGTGGGAAGAGTTTTCTGCCCACCATTGAGCCGGTCGAAGGCTAGGACGTTTTCAATCAGCGATGACATCCTTTTGACGGTCTGGCGGATCCTTGTGGTGCGCAACTTGATATTGTCGGCGCTTTCACCTGCAGAAGATGACAGATTGTCGGCGGCGGCAGAGATGACGGCCAAGGGGCCGCGAAACTCATGAGATACCAAGGCCACAAAGTCCCGCTGCTGAGCCAGAGCATCGTTGGCGGTGTCCAGAGCCTGCCTGAGCTTGAGTTCAAGCTGGTGACGTCGATCCACTTCCACCTTGAGCGAGGCGTTTCTTTCCCCAAGCTCTGCGGTCCTTTCGCGCACCTTGACAATCAGCTCCTGCTCGGCCAACCGCGACACTGCGATGACGCGATCCTTCTCCTCGCTCAAGCTGCGCTCGGCAAGCCGCGTTCTCTTCGCGACGGCTGCGCTGAGCAACGCCAGGTGAATCACGGTCCCGCCGGCCAAGAATCTGGACAAAGAGCCGTCCAGCTGGAACGGGTTGGCCCCAGTATACATCACCTGCATCACCAGCAGGACAGAGATTACGCCCAAAAATGCAATCGCCGACAGTAGGTATTGATACCGTCGCCGCACAATGAGCAGATAGAGCACTAGCAGCGAAATGAAGATGAGAGACAGCTGCTGCAGTCGCGATACGAAAAACCCGACGTCGCCGTAGTGTCCCGCAATCGCAAAAGCCAAGGCGATGCCATTGAGCAGTACAACACCCTGGGAGACGCGCCACGCCCAGATAAAATGACGGTGAAACTCAAATAGTCTAGACAAAAATAACATCATGACTATACTGTATAAGCAAACGATAATACCCCAAATTAGGTGTATGTTTTTCGGCTCTAGGGACCTCAGAACTTCGGATGCATATCCCATGTGGAAGAGACTTATCAGCCCAGACTCTATGATAACTGCGATGTATAGAAGATATAAAGAATCCCTGAGCCATACGGCATACAGAAAATTGGTGAAGACCATGACGAAAATAGCGCCAGCCACCATGCCCATGATCCAATCGTCGAATCGGCGGTACTCTTCATAGCCTTGAATCTGCCAAAGATTCAGCGAAGTGGTGATCGAGGTCGACGATTGGAGTCGGATGTAATAATCGGTTCGAGTGGACGGCACGGAGATCGGGAAGACGGCCGGATATGCGTCGGCGTCTGCTCCATCCCCTAGGTTGAGTTGGCCAGGGGGCAAGACCGAATAACCTCCCGCCCCGTCAGAGACATACAGCGTGATGTGTTCGATCAAGGGCCGTTCTACCTGCAGCAGCCATTGCCTTGGAGCCGTTGAGGCAGACAGGGAGAACCGGGCCCAGATTGCGCCCTTTTGGTAGCCCCGCGTGAGCATCGAAGGGATGGGTTCGAACTGGATGTTGGAGCGCTTGGAAACGATATCGTTGATCGTGAGCGCGCCGGTGGGATCATGAAAGATTGCGAGGTGACCGCTGAGTGAAACCGGAGCCTTGAGGCCGTCCGTCGGTTTCAGCGGAAGCGCCCATAACGTTTGCGGCACAAGACACACAAACAATATAGACAATGCGGCGAATAAATGAAATCGAATGCTATCAGATTGCTGCATGGGGTCCGTAGATGGTCGGAGAAGGCTACAAGCGGGCGATCTCGTGATCGCCCCCCTTGTTTATCTTGTTGATGACGACAGGGATTTCCGCGAGGAGATGGTCTTCGGACTATCCAGATTGGGCCTGAACGTACATGGATTCCACAACGCTGCCGCCCTCTACCGAGCCTGCGCCGCCAAGCCGGCTGAAATCGTCATTCTCGACATTGGCCTGGAGGGCGAAGACGGCCTTTCCATAGCTTCCCATTTGCGGGCCTTGCAATCGGTCGGGATCGTCATGGCGACGGCCCGGAGTTCCATCGACGACCGGCTCAATGGTCTTGAAGCGGGCGCTGACGCTTACCTCGTCAAACCCATTGATGTTCGGGAGCTTGCTGCCACGGTGATGACGCTCAATGAACGTCTCAACAGGCGCCGCGCCCCTTCGTCTCCGGCCCCACGATGGACCCTGGAGGAAGGCTGCTGGGTGCTTACCGACGGCATGGGCCATCGCCTTCGCTTGACCACCTCGGAACGGCACTTTTTGGAACGCTTGTTCAGTGAGCGCGGCAAGACCGTCGATCGCCGCGCGCTCGTCGAAGCCATGGGCGCAGACATCTATGACTTCAACTATGCCCACCTGGACACCATCGTGAGCCGGCTGCGTCGAAGAGCCAAGAAATCCGACATGCTTCTCCCCTTGCACGCAATTCGAGGGTCAGGCTTCGCCTTCACCGATTAGAATGATCGTGCGGACCCTGTCCAGAGAGAAGATTGCCGATCTCATCAATTTGGGAGAGGACAGGGAGGAATTCGAGGAGCATCCTCAAACGACTGACAGTAAGTGTAATGATATGACAGTTACTGCGATTGTGAGGAATCACGAGATTAATTACTTCAAGGAAAGGATTGGATAAATCCGCATTCGTTAGATAGTTCGCATTCTATGCGCAATCGAACAGAAATGTGTCGTGCGCGTGGCGAGGTAGATAACGAGGGCGGCGGTGCGCAGAAGGGGTGCGGGATGCGGCAGCATAAGAGAGTTTTATTTGCCAGTTGTTCTATTCTAACGTTCGCATCCATCTATGTCGGGATTACCCCCGCGCTAGCGGGGGCGCCAAGCAACGAACAACTCTATCAGATGATTTTGGACCTGCAGCGAAATCAGAAGCAGATGGCGCGCAAACTTGAGGCCGCCTACGCCGAGACTGCCCAGGTTAAAGGAGAACTGGCCACCCTGAGGGGTTCGGTGGCCCAGAGTCGCGAGATGGCTGCGCTATCCTCGGTTGAGAGGCGCATGTACCTGTCAAGTCCGCAATCCGACACTCGTGCCGTTGCTGCGCCCAACGTGCGTGTCGGATTCGGCGCGGGAACCAATGGTCACGACCCGTATGCCTTTACCGACGGTTCCGTGGCGCTCCCGCTCGGTGAAAAATACGGCTTCCAGGTCGATGCGATTGGTGGCGTGACGCCAAACAGTAACTTCACAGGTGCCGCCGCGCATCTATTCCGCCGTGATCCGAAAGTTGGGGCGCTGGGTCTGTATGGAAGCTACCTTCATGGCGGAGGTGGTTACGATGATGGTGGAGTTCTTGAAAACGGCTATGTCGAAGGCAAGCTCGGCGTTGAAGGCCAGTACTATCTGGGCCGGGCCACGCTTGAGGGACTTGCCGGTATAGAATGGAACTCACTTGAAGAGGACGTCAGCCCGTTCGCCGAAGGCAGGGTCGGGTACTATCCTACGGATAACTTCAAGGTTAATGGCGGCCTGCGTCATCGCGACGCCTTTGGTGGTAGAACGCAACTTGTCGGCGGCGCCGAGTACCTGACCGAGTTCGGAAGCGGGATAGCGACTTCTATCTACAGTGATTTCAGCTTCGATCTGACGAACAGCGACGTCTCCTCAAGCGGCGATTTTTCTGCGATGGCCGGTTTGAGATTCCACTTCGGCACCAATGGCGATCGAAGCGCCCCGAAGACAGTTTTCTGCAAGGATCCGGACCAGAATTTCGAGTGCGCGGTCACGGACGGTCAGAACGATTATTATGCCGACAAGCCAGGTCGTTCCTTGATTCAGCGTGATCGTGGCGACTTCCTTCCATCGCACATCGTAAAAGACGTTGGCAACTTGCCGACGCCTTCCACCAATGTTTGGGGACAGCCGGGGGCGCCTGGCGCACCCGGCGAGGCAGGTACGCCTGGAGTGCCCGGCGCGGGGGGGGCTGCTGGACCCGCTGGGCCTGTCGGACTGCCCGGATCGGACGGGACACCTGGAGCGCCCGGCGATACCGGCGCGTCTGGACCTCCCGGCGCGCCCGGCGCGGAGGGACCTGGCGGACCTGCTGGGCCTGTCGGACAGCCCGGAAAGGATGGGCTACCTGGAGCGCCCGGCGATGCCGGCGCGTCTGGACCTCCCGGCGCGCCCGGCGCGGAGGGACCCACTGGGCCTGCCGGACCTGCTGGACCTGCCGGACCGGAGGGGCCTGTGGGACCGGAGGGACCTACCGGACCGGCAGGCCCATAGTACCCCCTTCTGTCCTGGTCATGCCGCTACGGTTTGGCGGCATGATCAGCAACTTAGAATCGAATCGTTTGAGGATAGCGGAGAGTATGACCGGCCCGCGTCTTGACTGTATGATCCAGGCTCCGAACCCGCCTGAGCTTGTCGCCGCGGAGGGGACGCGAGATTGGATGGATGCGACCGACCAGCATTTCGCCTACCGCTGCACGCCGCTTTCAATCGCCAATGCCAGCGGATGGGAATTGTTGAACCCCATAAATGTGACTGTTACTTGGAACGGATACAACACCACAAAAGACATCGCCTTCCATGTAAACGAACCGAACGTCACGCACCGATTCATCAGCTCGACCTTCGGGCACGGCATAGTAACGTTTCATCCGGGTTACGTGTTTCGCACCGAGCCGGGCTGGATGGTGTGGGCTCGCGGCTCCCCCAACCGGATGAAGGACGGAATCGCGCCCCTGGACGGCTTGGTGGAAACCAACTGGCTGCCGTTCAGTTTCACCATGAATTGGCGCTTCACCCGCCCTGGGTCTGTCACTTTTGCCAAGGGCGAGCCTTTCTGTTTCATCACCATGATGCCAAGTGTCGCTATCGAGCAGGTGCAGCCGGTCATTCGTCCGATGGAGGACGATCCTGAGTTCCATAAAGAACATAAGGTTTGGAATAGCGAACGTCGACGGTTTTCGGCCGGGCTGCAGATGAACGACGAGCTTACCAAGGAGATGAAGTGGCAGAAGCACTATCTGCAGGGTGTTTCGCCGACGGGGAAATCGGTCGCGGATGACACTCACCGAGTAAAGCGAACTCTGAAGCGGCCGATCCACATCGACCAGTTGCGGGCCCAGGAAAAAGATTCGCCAGTAGATGAAGCTAGCCAAGAGTAAGCGGCCTGTGCGCATTCCTCCAGTTGGATCGCTAGCATTTGGCCGTTCGATTAACGGGTCGGTTTCGAGCAGAGACGAAAGACCGGAATGCATCCGCCAGTTCGTGCGGTCGGGCTTTGTATTGGCGCTGGCGGCGCTCCTTGTCGGTTGCCTGGCGGATGGAAAAGGTAGCCCGAATACGGCTACAGAGTTAGTTCGCGTGAAAGCCGCTTACGCGAGGGAGCCGCATGAGGTCTTCATCGTCGATCGCAGCAAGTTTGACCAACGCTTTCTGCCTGTCGATGTGACGCCCCCGGAACGCTTGCCTGCCGGTACGGTGTTGATCGATACACGGCAGAGGTTCCTCTATCTATACCGCCTCAATGGGACGGCGCGGCGCTATGGTATCGCCGTCGGGGCTAGCGGTTACAGTTGGTCGGGCATTGCCAGCGTAGGGCGCAAAGCGGAGTGGCCCGCATGGCATCCGACTGACGACATGCGTAACCAGTCGCCCGACCTGCCGCGCATGATCAGGCCCGGCACGCACAATCCGCTCGGCGCGCGAGCTCTCTATCTGTACAAGAACGGCGTGGATACGCTTTATCGTATCCACGGCACCTCAGAGCCCTGGACCATAGGAACTGAAGCGTCCTCAGGGTGCATTCGCATGCTCAACGAGGATGTGATCGAACTCTACAGTCTGGTGCCGAAGGGAGCAAAGGTCATCGTGAAGTGAAGCGAACAGGCACAGGCCAACGCTTGCTGTCGGATGCCGTTGGACCATACCCACGCCGGTGGCACAGGTGACGGCAGATTTCTACTTCTATCCATATTGCGTCATAGAGGGAGAATTTAAGACATAGGCGTCGCTGCTCGTATCGATAGCACTCGCGAATAAGGTTTTGGATACCTTAACCGTCATCTCTGTCCGTCATAATCGACGTTTAGGTATTCTTTTTTACACCTTTTGCGTGTACTTAAATAAAAAAATTCAATGGACGCGTCTATATGTCAGTTCACGTCAGTGACGGCATGCCGTTCGTCTTCCCGTTCGCCGTCGGCATCAGTCAGGGCGCGAACGTCCGAAGGACAAATCCAGGCTGATGGGTTGGCAATTGAACGCACCGAGTGAAAGGACCTATGATGAGGCACTCTCTATTCATGCTGGTTTCCGCCGCGCTATTGAGTACCGCCGTTGCGGGTCCAGCGGCAGCGCAGACCGCCGCTGAAACAAACCAGACCCTTGACGCGCTGTTCGGCAGTCACACAACCTATCAGCAGTTCTTCGACAAGCTGCAGAAGGCTGTCAGTGCCGGTGACAAGCAGACCGTCGCGTCGATGATCGATTATCCCTTCCGCGCCCGGATCGGCGGCAAGGCGATCAAGATAAACGACGCCGCGCATTTCGTGACGGATTACGACAAGATCGTTACCGCCAAGGTCAAACAGACCGTCCTCAAGCAGACCTATCCGACGCTGTTCGCCAATTGGCAAGGCGTCTCAATCGGTGATGGCGAGGTCTGGTTCTCCGGCGTCGGAGACGGCAACACCATCAAGATCACCGCGATCAACGACTGACACCTGGCGGAAGAAATTCCATTTTCGATGATACCGACGCAACCGATCGTTGACCACTCCGGAGGGTTCGCATGCTACGTTACCTGTTCATTGCTTTGCTCGCGCTCGGCTCATCGTGGATGATCTCTGATGCCCGCGCACAATCGACCGTCGAATGCCAATCGAGGCACTATCAGTATGGCGAATGCTGGGCGGGCCCGCTGAGCAAGCCGCAACTCATTCATCAGACTTCCGGAAGTCCTTGTATTTTGAACCGGACCTGGGGCTACAATCCACGCAGCAAATATATTTGGGTCGCGCAAGGCTGCTCCGGAATTTTCGCCGATGTCGGCGGCTACCACCATGGACGTGGCGACAGCTTTGATCCCAATGCCCGCATGTATGACCATCGCGGTCATGACGTCGGCGCGGTGGTTGGCGGAGCTATTCTCGGCGCTCTGATCGAGGGGATGGCGGACGATCATCACAATCGACGGCACACGACGAGTAACTACCGCTCCGATAGCAGCTACAATGGTTGTCATGGCATCGGATGCAAAGTCGACAATCCGGACCAGGCAATCGATACCCGACCGCAATTTGACAGGCAGGGAGAGCCAAACTTTGATGTGCATGGCAACTACCAAGGATGCCATGGTGCAGGCTGCCTTGTCGACAATCCTGACGCGGAGTGAATTGAAGGACGAAGGAAGCCGGTCACGATTGTCAAAGCGGGGCTCTTAAATCTTTCCCGCAGCATCAATCTTGATCTTCATCCTGGCATCACCACGGCAGACTTCGTTCACCTGCTTCTTGGTTTCTCCTCGAAGCGGTGGAGGCAGCCGAACATGTTCTCTATCTCCTCCTCCATCGTGGCGGCGGCCGAGACGATAAGATCGAGGTTCTTATGCCGTCGATCCATGGGGGCTTGTGCGGAAGCCTCTTTGTACCAAGAATGTACCAAAAGAGAGCCGCTATCCAGAAAAATCGTTGCGAATCAGTCTGTTACGGGAAATTTATGGCGGAGAGGGAGGGATTCCCTTTCACCTCTATGATACTGAAAATACTAGTCTTTTCGCGCTTTTTGTTACACAGTTTGTTACACAGCTACAACTACGATTTATAACCGCTCTAAGCTCGCAGCTTTTGGGCTCGCCTGCCCAATCCATCCGATCTGTCGAAACCGATGGCTTGTAGGACACTCCCGCGTGTGTACGTTGGGGCTTGGGTCAGAAGGTGACCCACAGCAAAGACGGGAGCGCCGCAGCGCAAAAGATCTCATCGGTCAAGGAACAGATAGTGAAGTAGCCTGTGACAATCGGCGCCAGCATCACCTCCAAAGCCGACCAGGAAAAACCCGCAAAAAACGTCGCCCTCAGATACCCCGTCGGCAATGAATATGGGACCGAAGTTGCGCGGCAGATCGGGCGTTAGATGCCTTCATGACATCTGAACCTGAGCAGGCTCCTACGCCGCGAGCCGGCACATTTCCGAACGGAGTTTCGTCCGGCTGCGCAAAAAGGTGCCCTGTCGAGACTTACTTGTTGGCCAAATGGCTTAGCAGGGACGAACTCGTGAAGAGATTGATAATGCAACACTATCAGTCGTTGTGCTGATCCGACAGGCTGTGCGTTTTGGCACGAAAATCATGGCGAAAAGCGCACCGGCACTTTACTCTCCAAATTATGATTCGCCTCGATCCCGCGACCGCCAGCTCCTCTGCGCCGCCCTCCGTTCCCG
>NZ_RZTF01000179.1:7631-12380 GCF_004023175.1 Mesorhizobium sp. M7A.F.Ca.MR.362.00.0.0 | reverse complement strand
CCCGCCCGCCCCGCCATGGCGGGTCGACATGCGCTTGACCGCCTCACGGGCGCAGAGGAACGAGCCGACGACATTGACGCGCATCATGCGCTCCAGCCGCGAAACGTCCATCTCGTCGACGCGCGCCTTGACGTCGACGATGCCGGCATTGTTGACGAAGGCATCGAGCCGTCCATAGGCGTGGTCGACGGCCTCGAACATGGCCACGATATCGGCCTCGCTGCCGACATCGCCCTTGACCGCAAAAGCCTCGCCGCCGGCAGCCTCGATCTCCGCGACCAGTGCATCGGCGGCGTCCTGATTCGCAGCGTAGTTGACCGCGACCCTGTAGCCGGCCTTCGATCCAAACCGGCAGATCGCCGCGCCGATGCCGCGGCTGCCGCCGGTGACCAGCAGCACCTTTTGCGTCCCGCTCATTCCTGGCATCCCTTCAAGGCAAACACATCCCCCGGCACTTTCGAAAACCCGCTGCTGCCATAGGCACTGGATTGGCGCAACGCTGGCCCGAGATCCGGCAGGATCAGCGTCTTCGGCGCTTCGACACCTTCGGCCGGCAGCAGCCCGATGTTGCCCTTGTCATCCGCCGTGTAGATGACGCCATGCCAGGGCGTGCAGGCGGCAAGCTCCTCGCCGGTGACGTCGCCCTCGGGGCATTTGTACATCAGCGCGCCGTTCGGCCGTGACACGCCCTCGTTCCACATGACGATACCGTTCAGCACCACATCGTTGTCGAGGATCATGCGGAAGCTGTTGGTGACGGTCGCCGAGGTGCCGGTCGGCGTGAAATCGATCTCGCTGCCGCCCTGGGCGTCTCCATAGACGGCGAGTTCTATCGGGCAGGCGGCATAGGCTGCCGCCGGGATCATCGCCGCACCGACCGCTATCGATGCGGTAGACAGGCTTTCGGACAAGAAAGAACGGATCGTCACTGCTATCCGCCTTGAACAGCTTGATCGAGGATGAAGACCGTCGAAAGAAAATAATCTACCTCGAACGCAACGTTTTCATTCCTGTCGACCGGAACCGCATTAACCTCGTATTTGAGGGTCAAGATGCGAGAACTCTCCGCCAGCTCAATATAAACGTCGCGCTCACGACCGCCGCTGATTGCCCACTTGAATTCGCTCTTGTTCAGGAACTGCAATGCCTTGGGCAAGGTATGTATGGCTATGGGCTTTGTGCCTGCAAAAATCACAGGATGCCGGCCCAAATCGACGTCCAGATGGCCGTACCAAGTCGCCATCGTTCCACCCGATTGCAATCTTCCGAAGACAGGCTCGACGCTAATCGACCTCAGATGAAAATCGGGACTGAAGAAGAACTCGCAATTTCTACCATAGATGCACCACGCTGACTCCGCGTCCTCGTGGCGATAATGATTGTCCGCCCGCACATCCTCCGGATCGATCAAGCCTCGCACCGTTTCACGGCTGCTTTTTCCGAGTTCAATCGGACCCGCCCGGCCTGTCGTAACAAGCTCGAACAGATCGATTGGCTCGACAGATTCAGCCACCGCGTCAGCCTTAGAGATCAAGCACCAGCCGTTCCGGATCCTCCAGGCTTTCCTTGACGCGGACCAGGAAGGTCACCGCTTCCTTGCCGTCGACGATGCGGTGATCGTAGCTGAGCGCCAGGTACATCATCGGCCGGATCACGATCTCGCCGCCGACCACGACAGGCCGGTCCTGGATCTTGTGCATGCCCAGAATGCCCGACTGCGGCGCGTTGAGGATCGGCGTCGACATCAGCGACCCGTAAACGCCGCCGTTGGAAATCGTAAACGTGCCGCCCTGCATGTCGGCGACCGACAGCTTGCCGTCACGCGCGGCGATGCCCAGCCGGCCGATATCCTTTTCGATCTCGGCGATCGACATCTGGTCGGCATTGCGCACGACCGGCACGACAAGACCCTTCTCGGTGCCAACGGCGACGCCAATATGGGCATAATTCTTGAAGATGATGTCGGTGGCGTCGATCTCGGCGTTGACCGAGGGGATTTCCTTCAGCGCATGCGTAACGGCCTTGGTGAAGAAGCCCATGAAACCGAGCTTCACGCCGTGCTTCTTTTCGAACACGTCCTTGTACTTGGTGCGTAGCGCCATCACCGCTGACATGTCGACCTCGTTGAAGGTGGTCAGCATGGCTGCGGTCGACTGCGCCTCCTTGAGGCGGCGCGCTATGGTCTGGCGCAGCTTGGTCATGCGCACGCGCTCCTCGCGCGACGCATCGTCGCCCGAGGACGGCGCACGTACGGCAACCGGTGCAGGTGCCGCCTTCGGCGTCTCCGCCGGCTGCGACGGCGCGCCTTTGGAGATGGCGTCGAGCACATCGCCTTTCAGCACCTGGCCACGCTTTCCCGAACCGGAGATCTGGTCGACCGAGAGATTGCTTTCGGCGATCAGTTTCGCCGCGGCCGGTGCCGGTGGCATGGTACGCGGCTCGACCGGGCCGGCATCGCCGGCGATCTTGGCGGTCTCGGCCGCGGCCTGCTTGCCGGTCGATGCCGCATCCGGCGACGAGGCCTGCGACACCGCCTGCGGCTTGGTCGCTGGTGCGGCGGCAGCGCCACCTGCCGAAATCGAACCGAGCAGCGCACCGACACCGACAGTCTCGCCTTCCTTGGCGGTGATTTCGCTTAAGGTTCCAGCGGCGGCGGCAGGCACCTCCACCGTCACCTTGTCGGTCTCGAGCTCGACCAGCGGCTCGTCGGCGACGATCGCGTCGCCGACCTTCTTGAACCATTTGCCGATGGTCGCTTCGGTGACGGATTCGCCGAGAGTGGGAACGCGGATTTCGGTAGCCATTGTGCCTGTCCGTTTTCTTTCGGTTCTGTTATTCGCCCAGATCTTCTCTATTCACCAAGCGCGTCTTCGAGCAAGGCGGCGAGCTGGGCGAGATGCTTCGACATCAGTCCGGTCGCCGGCGAGGCGGCGGCCGGACGGCCGGTGTAGCGCACCCGCTGATGCTTGGCATCGATATGCGCCAGCACCCATTCCAGATAGGGGTCGATGAACGACCAGGCGCCCATGTTCTTGGGCTCCTCCTGGCACCACACCATCTCGGCATTGCGGAACCGCGACAGTTCGGTGATCAGCGCCTTGGCCGGGAACGGATAGAGCTGTTCGACGCGCAGCAGATAGATGTCGTTGATGCCGCGCTTTTCGCGCTCCTCATAGAGGTCGTAATAGACCTTGCCCGAACACAGCACGACGCGGCGGATCTTCGAATCCTTGGTGAGCTTGATCGCCTGGCCGGAAAGCAGCTGCGCATCGTCCCACAGCAATCGGTGGAACGAGCTTTCGCCCGAAATTTCCGGCAGCGTCGACACCGCCCGCTTATGGCGCAGCAGCGACTTCGGCGTCATCAGGATCAGCGGCTTGCGGAAGTCGCGCTTCAGCTGCCGGCGCAATATGTGGAAGTAGTTGGCCGGCGTCGTACAGTTGGCCACTTGCATGTTATCTTCGGCGCAAAGCTGCAGGAAGCGTTCGAGCCGGGCCGAGGAGTGTTCCGGACCCTGGCCTTCATAACCATGCGGCAGCAGGCACACGAGGCCCGACATTCTGAGCCACTTGCGTTCACCCGAAGAGATGAACTGGTCGAACACCACCTGGGCACCGTTGGCGAAATCGCCGAACTGCGCTTCCCACAAGGTCAGCGCCTTGGGCTCGGCCAGGCTGTAGCCATATTCGAAGCCCAGCACCGCCTCTTCCGACAGCATCGAGTTGATGACTTCGTAGCCGGCTTGAGCCGCCGACAGATTGTTGAGCGGGATGTAGCGGGTCTCGTCGCGCTGGTCGTAAAGGACCGAATGGCGCTGCGAGAAGGTGCCGCGTTCTGAATCCTGCCCCGACAGGCGGATCGGATTGCCGTCGAGCAGGATGGCGCCGAAGGCCAGCGCCTCCGCCGTCGACCAGTCGATGCCTTCGCCCGACTCGATCGCCTGGCGGCGGTTTTCGAGGAAGCGGATGATTGTCTTGTGCGCCTCGAAATCCTTCGGCACCTCGGTCAGCTTCTTGCCGATTTCCTTCAGTGTCTTGACCGGCACGGCGGTCTTGCCGCGCCTTTGTTCGTCCTGGTTGTCGGCCGTGCGCAGGCCAGACCAGGCGCCGTCGAGCCAATCGGCCTTGTTGGGCTTGTAGTGCTGGCCGACTTCCCATTCGGATTCCAGATGTGCCCGCCAGTCGGCCTTCAACTGGTCGAGCTCGGTCTGGGTGAGGTGACCCTCGGCGATCAGCCGGTCGCCATAGATCTGCACCGTCGTCTTGTGGGTGCGGATGTTGCGATACATGATCGGCTGGGTGAAGGCCGGCTCGTCGCCCTCATTGTGGCCGAAGCGGCGGTAGCAGAACATGTCGACCACAACAGGCTTGTGGAACTTCATGCGGAATTCGATCGCCACCTTGGTGGCGTGCACCACGGCTTCCGGGTCATCGCCATTGACGTGGAAGATCGGTGCTTCAATCATCTTGGCGACGTCCGACGGATAGGGCGACGAGCGCGAGAAGCGCGGATTGGTGGTGAAGCCGATCTGGTTGTTGATGATGAAATGCAGCGTGCCGGCGACGCGGTGGCCGCGCAGACCGGACAGGCCGAGGATCTCGGCAATCACGCCCTGGCCGGCGAAGGCGGCATCGCCATGCAGCAAGAGCGGCAGTACCTTGGCGCGCTCTTCCAGCGGCACGATCTCCTCGCGGCTGCGGCCGAACAGGTAATCCTGCTTGGCGCGCGCCTTGCCCATCACCACCGGAT
>NZ_RZTF01000179.1:0-7621 GCF_004023175.1 Mesorhizobium sp. M7A.F.Ca.MR.362.00.0.0 | reverse complement strand
ACCGGATCGACGATTTCCAGATGCGAGGGATTGGCGGTCAGGGACAGATGCACCTTGTTGCCGTCGAATTCGCGGTCCGACGAAGCGCCCAGATGGTACTTGACGTCGCCCGAACCCTCGACCTCGTCAGGTGCGGCCGAGCCGCCCTTGAACTCATGGAAGATGGCGCGGTGCGGCTTGGCCATCACCTGGGAAAGCACGTTGAGCCTTCCGCGATGCGCCATGCCGAGCACGATTTCCTTCATGCCGAGCTGGCCG
The DNA here is from genome assembly GCF_004023175.1 of Mesorhizobium sp. M7A.F.Ca.MR.362.00.0.0. Classification (NCBI taxonomy): domain Bacteria; kingdom Pseudomonadati; phylum Pseudomonadota; class Alphaproteobacteria; order Hyphomicrobiales; family Phyllobacteriaceae; genus Mesorhizobium; species Mesorhizobium sp. M7A.F.Ca.MR.362.00.0.0. Next base: position 7,363 of record NZ_RZTF01000179.1, on the reverse strand, counting down.
CCGCGCTTGACGATCTGCTCCAGCGCCGGGATCAGCGCTTCACTGCCATCGAGGCCGAAGCGCTTGGTGCCCTTGTACTTGACGTCGATGAACTGCTCAAAACCTTCGGCCTCGACCAGCTTCTGCAGGATCGCCTTCTTGCCGGTGGCGGTGAAGGTGATCTCCTTGTCGGCACCTTCGATGCGGGCCTGGATCCAGGCCTTTTCCTCGGGGTCGGAAATATGCATGAACTCGACGCCGAGCGTCGAGCAATAGGTGCGCGTCAGGATTTCCAGCATCTGCCGGATGGTGCCGAATTCGAGCCCGAGCACATTGTCGAGGAAGATCGGCCGGTCATAGTCGGCAGCGGTGAAGCCGTAATTTTCCGGCGACAGCTCGTTGTAGTCCTCGAGCGGCTTGGCGATGCCGAGCGGGTCGAGATTGGCATGCAGATGGCCGCGCATGCGGTAGGCGCGGATCATCATGATGGCGCGCACCGAATCGCGCGTCGCCTGATGCACGTCGGCGTCGGACAGGACGACGCCGTTGGTGACCGCCTTGTCCTTGACTTTCTTTTCGATCGTCTTCTCGACGATACCCCAATTGCCGTCGAGCGCCGACACCAGTTCGCCATTGGCCTGCAGCGGCCAGGAGGGCTTGGCCCAGGAGGCGCCCTTGGCATTCCTGCGCACATCGCCGGCATCGTCCTTCAGCCCGGCAAAGAACTCCTGCCATTCGGCATTGACCGAGGCTGGATCGTCTTCATAGGCGGCATAGAGCGCATCGATGTAATCGGCGTTGCCGCCGTAAAGGAAAGAGGTGAGCGAAAATTGGTCGTTGGCCTGATCTTGTCTTGCCATTTTTGTCCGCGGAGCCCGGCTCCGTCTCCTGTTTTTGGAGGGAGTAGGGGAGTAAGGGAATAGGGGAGTAGCGCTTTTTGCCGCTGCTATTTTCCCTACTGCCCTACTCCCTTACTCCCCTATTCCCTTACCCTTTGATCGCCTCGACCAAGGTCGTGCCCAGCCTTGCCGGCGAAGGCGATACCCTGATCCCGGCGGATTCCATTGCCGCGATCTTGTCTTCGGCGCCGCCTTTGCCGCCGGAGATGACCGCGCCGGCGTGGCCCATGGTGCGGCCGGCCGGCGCCGTGCGCCCGGCGATGAAGCCGGCCATCGGCTTCTTGCGGCCACGCTTGGCTTCGTCCTTGAGGAACTGCGCGGCGTCTTCCTCGGCCGAACCGCCGATCTCGCCGATCATGATGATCGACTTGGTCTCCTCGTCGGCGAGGAACATCTCGAGCACGTCGATGAACTCGGTACCCTTGACGGGGTCGCCGCCGATACCGACGGCGGTAGTCTGGCCGAGTCCGACATTGGTGGTCTGAAACACTGCCTCATAGGTAAGCGTTCCCGACCGCGAAACAACGCCGACCGAGCCCTTGCGGAAGATGTTTCCGGGCATGATGCCGATCTTGCATTCGTTGGGCGTGAGCACGCCCGGGCAGTTCGGCCCGATCAGGCGCGAGGTCGAGCGGTCGAGCCTGGCCTTGACCCTGATCATGTCCATCACCGGGATGCCTTCGGTGATGCAGATGATCAGCGGGATCTCGGCCTCGATCGCTTCGAGGATGGCTTCGGCGGCACCCGCCGGCGGCACATAGACGACCGAAGCGTTGGCACCGGTCTTTTCCTTGCCCTCGGCGACCGTGGCGAAGATCGGCAGGTTTTCACCCTTTGAGCCGGTCCACGTCTCGCCACCCTTCTTGGGGTGGATGCCGCCGACCATTTTCGTGCCGTGATAAGCCAGCGCCTGTTCGGTGTGGAACGTGCCGGTCTTGCCGGTCAGGCCCTGCACCAGCACCTTGGTGTTCTTGTCGACGAGAATGGACATGGGAGCCCTTTTCTAAAAACTGTTGATCGAGGAAAACATGGTCAGAGCCGCTTCAGGTCAGCGACCGTGAGGTCGCTCTTGGCATTGCCGGTGTTGAGCGTCGTCGCCGGCTCGAACATCAGCACGACCGGTTCCGCGGTGAGCGAACGCGGCCGGTGCTCGACACCGCGCGGCACGACGATGAAGTCGCCCTCGCCGAGTTCGACCGGACCGTCGCGGAAATCGATGGCGATACGCCCGCGCAGCACGAGGAAGGCTTCGTCCTCATTGTCATGCGCGTGCCAATCGAAGACCTCGCCGAACTTGGCGACCTTCGCCTGGCTGTCGTTGACGTCGCCGGCGATATGCGGATCGAAGACCTTCTTGATCTTTTGATCCGCCGCCTCGACCAAGTTTATCTTGCGCGGAGGCATCCGCTCAACCCTTCACCGCCGCCACGATCTTCTTGGCAGCATCATCGAGATCATCGGCCGACACCACGTTGAGACCGCTGTCGTTGATGATCTTCTTGCCGAGCTCGGCATTGGTGCCCTCCAGACGCACCACCAGCGGCACTTCCAGTCCGACTTCCTTGACCGCGGCAATGACGCCCTCGGCAATGATGTCGCACTTCATGATGCCGCCGAAGATGTTGATCAGGATACCCTTGACCGCCGGATCCCGGGTGATGATCTTGAACGCCGCCGTGACTTTTTCCTTGGATGCGCCGCCACCGACATCGAGGAAGTTGGCGGGCTCGGCACCATAGAGCTTGATGATGTCCATCGTCGCCATGGCGAGGCCGGCGCCGTTGACCATGCAGCCGATATTGCCGTCGAGCGCGACATAGGCGAGGTCGTATTTCGACGCCTCGATCTCCTTCTCGTCCTCTTCGGTGGTGTCGCGCAGTTCGAGCACGTCAGGGTGGCGGAACAGCGCGTTGTTGTCGAACGACACTTTCGCGTCGAGCACGCGCAGCCGGCCGTTCTTCATGACGATCAGCGGGTTGACCTCGAGCAGGCTCATGTCCTTTTCGACGAAGGCTTTGTAGAGGATCGGGAACAGCGTATCGCCGTCCTTGGCAGCATCGCCGTCGAGCTTCAGCGCACCGTTGAGCGCCTTCAGGTCGGCCGATGTGACGCCTTTTTCCGGATCGATGGCGACAGTGATGATCTTCTCCGGCGTGTCATGCGCGACCGCTTCGATGTCCATGCCGCCCTCGGTCGAGACGACGAAGGCGATGCGGCCGACCGAACGGTCGACCAGGATCGACAGATAGAGCTCGCGTTCGATGTCAGCGCCGTCCTCGATATAGAGGCGGTTGACCTGCTTGCCGGCCGGGCCGGTCTGCTTGGTCACCAGTGTGTTGCCCAGCATCTCGTTGGCGTTGGCGACGACGTCGGCCACCGATTTCGCCAGCCGCACGCCGCCCTTGGCGTCCGGGCCGAGTTCGGTGAATTTGCCCTTGCCGCGGCCGCCGGCATGGATCTGGCTCTTCACCACATAGAGCGGGCCCGGCAGCGCCTTGGCGGCGGCTTCCGCTTCGCTCGCCTTGAACACCGGCACGCCTTCGGCCACCGGCGCGCCAAAGCTCTTCAGCAGCGCCTTGCCCTGATACTCATGGATGTTCATCTGGATGGTCTCCGGATCGACTGGGGGTTCACTTGCTGGAGATTCATTTGGAGGCGAGTTGCGGCGCGATCTTGACGCAGGCCTCGGTCAGACCCTGCACCGTCGCCACCGAGGAGTCGAACATCTTCTGCTCGCTCTTGTTGAGCTCGATCTCGATGATACGCTCGACGCCGCCGGCGCCGATCACCACGGGAACGCCGACATAGGTGTTCTTGACGCCATACTGGCCGGAGAGATACGCCGCGCAGGGCAGCACGCGCTTCTTGTCCTTGAGATAGGCTTCGGCCATCGAGATCGCCGAAGCGGCCGGCGCGTAATAGGCCGAACCGGTCTTGAGCAGGCCGACGATCTCGGCGCCGCCGTCGCGGGTGCGCTGCACGATCTGGTCGAGCTTTTCCTTCGAGGTCCAGCCCATCTTGATGAGATCGGGCAGCGGAATGCCCGATACCGTCGAATAGCGGATCATCGGCACCATGGAATCGCCGTGGCCGCCGAGCACGAACGCGGTGACGTCCTCGACCGAGACCTTGAATTCCTCCGCCAGGAAATAGCGGAAGCGCGCGCTGTCGAGCACGCCGGCCATGCCGACGACATGGCTGTTGGGCAGTCCTGAGAACCTCTGCAGCGCCCAGACCATGGCGTCGAGCGGGTTTGTGATGCAGATGACGAAGGCCTTCGGCGCATACTTCTTCAGCCCGGCGCCGACCTGTTCCATGACCTTGAGGTTGATGCCCAAAAGGTCGTCGCGGCTCATGCCGGGCTTGCGCGGCACGCCGGCGGTGACGATGCAGACATCGGCGCCCTCGATGCCGGCATAGTCGTTGATGCCGGTGAGCCTGGAGTCGAAGCCATCGACCGGCGACGACTGCGCGATATCGAGCCCCTTGCCCTGCGGGATACCTTCGGCAATATCGAACAGCACCACGTCGCCGAGGTCCTTGAGGCCGATCATGTGAGCGAGCGTGCCGCCGATCATGCCAGAGCCGATAAGCGCTATCTTGTTGCGTGCCATGTGAGGATGTTTTCCCTTTGTCGGTGACGACGTCTCAAATCTCTGGTGACTTGATGGCGGCGTCGAAGAAGAGGCCGGAATGCTGCGGGGAACCGCGAATTTTCGCCGCACCCAATAGCCCCGGCACGGAAAAAATTCAAACGATTATTTTGGTGTCAGTATTTTCAATCGGTTAGATGATTTGGGATTTACGTAAACGTCAAAGTTTGTAAGCCGACTTCGGAAGAAATAACCGATGAAGATGGAAATCGTAAGGCCGAATGCGGGCGATGACACCCTTGTGATGCGGGTAGCCGAGGAGGTTCGAGTTGTAGACGTCGGCGGGACAGCGCCCCCCTCTGTCCTGCCGAGGGAGGGGACACGAAGGATCGCTACCGACGGATTCTCTGGAAATTCAGGCCTGCGCCTGCTGTGCCTCTGGCGCCGGCTTTCCCTTGTGCCGCGCCGCCCAATCCTCCAGCCAGTCGCGGCTTTGCATCTCGATCAGCCGCGATGCGGTGCGCTCGAACTCGAAGACTTCGACGCCGCGCTTGGCTGCATAAAGCGCTTGCGGCGGCGCATCGGCGCTCACCACCATCCGCACATGATGGTCGTAGAGCGTGTCGATCAGAAGGATGAAGCGCTTGGCCTCGTTGCGCTTGCCTTCGCCGAGCACCGGGACGTGGTCGATGAAAATGGTTGAGAAGCGCCCGGCGATCGCCAGGAAATCGCGCGCGCCAAGCGGCTTCTCGCAGAGATCGGAGAAGGAGAACCGCGCCGCATCGCCCGCCGCACGCGGCACGATCACCTGCCGTCCTTTGAGGGCAATCGATGTCTCGGCGGTCGGCGCGCCCCGCGTCATGGCTTGCCAGGCCTCGTCGAGTAGCTGGTCCGCGGCCGCATCGGCCGGCGTGACATAGACCGGTGTCCGGGCGAGCTTTTCCAGCCGGTAGTCTTTGTCGGCATCGAGCGCCAGTACCTGTGTGTGCCGCTCCAGTATGCCGATAAAGGGCAGGAAAAGCTGGCGGTTCAGCCCGTCGCTGTAGAGGTTTTCCGGCGCCACATTCGAGGTGGCGACCAGCACCACGCCGCTGGCAAACAGCGCCGAAAACAACCTGGACAGGATCATCGCGTCGGCAATGTCGGTGACCGAGAACTCGTCGAAGCACAGCACCCAGGCTTGCTCGGCAAGGGCCTTGGCCACCGGCGGGATCGGATCGTCTTCCCTGACGTCGCCATTCTTGCGCGCCTGCCGGTGCTTCTGGATACGGTCCTGCACGTCGGCCATGAAGTCGTTGAAGTGGACGCGGCGCTTGCGCCGCACCGGCAGCAAGTCGAAGAACATGTCCATCAGCATGGTCTTGCCGCGACCGACGCCGCCATGGATGTAGAGGCCTTTGACGGCCTCATGGGTCTCGCGCTTGCGGGCGAACAGCCAGCCCAGCGCGCTCGACTTATGCGCCAGCCGCTTGGCCGAAATCTCATCGGTCAGCCGGTCGAGTGCCGCAACGATCCGTTCCTGCGCCGGATCGCGGTCGATCGTACCGGTTTCCACCAGATGGTCGTAGCGCTGCCTGACGGTCGCATGGGTCTGGAGGCCGTCACGCAGATGCATCGGTCACGTCGTTCTGGAGCGATTCCGGGAACCGGAATTGCGTAAAACAAAAACTATCTCGTAAGCGAAATAGGCTGGCCGTTGGAAGTCTGGCCGTCGAATTTCGAGCCGCCCGAGGAATAGAGCCGCGCCAGCGCACCGCCGCTCTCGTCATAGAGCGTCAGCTGTTTGCCGGCGACGTTCCACGACTTGATGCCGTCCATCGGCGCCGGGCAATGCAGCGGCCCGGCGCGGAAGCCGGCGCCGAATTTGGTCTGCGGTGTCGCCACCTTGCAGCTCTGGCCCGCAACGCTGGCGTTCCAGACACCGGCCACGCTGGCGGCGGTCACGTCCGAAGCGCCGGCCGGCGCCGAGCCGTCCGAAGGCAGCGCGGCGACCTGGGTGTTCGCCGGAGCGGTCGGGAATTGCGAAGGGTCGGTGGTGCCGGGTGATGCCGGCGGCGGCAGTTGGTTCGCCGTCACCTTGCCTTGCCGGCGGGCGCGGCCTCCAGCGGTGCCGGCTGCTGGTCATCCATCGAGGAAAAACGTGAGGTCGAACAGCCACTCGCAACGAGCGCCGCCAGCGATACGGCCACCAGACCGGTTTTCGAAAAAGTCATTCCAACCTCCGTCGGATCCGGCTGGGGGGAAGCCGTCCGCACAATCTCACCCCCACCAAGATGGAGAAGGTGGCGAAATTTCAACCCGATATGGTTAAAATACAGTTTGCAGCAAGAATTGTTGCAAATTTATCGCAATCGCGACGGCTGACCGTTTGTCGCGCGTCGCTTGGGAATTCCGGTCAACACTTCGTCGGTGGACGCTTGCGCGAACCGCCTCAGCGCCTATGTCTGGAAAACGAAACCCTGCTGGAGCCGCAAATTGGCCGCGAGAAAGACTGCCGCCAATCGCTATTACAGCGGCCCGCCCAGCGACCATTTCGACGGCGCATTGTTCTTCAATCCCGACGGCCAGCCACCCGGCCGTTTCGCCGACCTGCTGAAATGGCAGTTGAATGGCCAGCGCTCGAAATGGCCGGCGAGCGATGCAAGCCCCTTTCCGCAGGCAAAGCCGGCGACAAGGGTCGAGGGCGCCGCGCTGGAAGTGACGATGGTTGGTCATTCCACCTTGCTGGTCCAGACGGCCGGTCTGAACATCCTCACCGATCCGGTGTGGTCGCTGCGCGCATCGCCGCTTTCCTTCGCCGGACCAAAACGCATCAATGCGCCAGGCATCGCCTTTGCCGACCTGCCGCCGATCGATTTCGTGCTGGTCAGCCACAACCACTATGACCATCTC
>NZ_RZTF01000178.1:868-12442 GCF_004023175.1 Mesorhizobium sp. M7A.F.Ca.MR.362.00.0.0 | reverse complement strand
AGATGGAACAGGCTCTAGCGAGCCTCTCTCGCAAAGGCAAATCCGATCGGCGCGCCGGCCGTGAACCTTTTCCGGCACATGAACGACAGATGAACACGCTGATCACGAAGCCTTCACGCAGCGTTCACTAGGTTGCACCTTAATAAGATGAAACCAAAATCCCATCTATCCGTTGTTAGGCGCAGGAGAACACGCACATGCTGATCTACATGCTCGCCACCGCAATGACCGTCGCCATGCTGATCGCCACCGTATTTGGGCTGCATCAGGAGGCGCAACGCATCCGCGTCAAGGCAAACACCAAGCGCTTCGAAGGCTTCGGCCCGCGCAAGCCATATCGTCACTACTGATAAAGCCTGAACTTGCTGCCGCGCCGGCCACCTGGCCGGCGTTGCTATGTCAAAACCCGGGTGCCGGACTTAGTCCGCACCCTCCGGACCGGCGTCAGGCGCCGGAGCGGCATCAGCACCGCCCTCGACCGTCTCATCGCTTTCTTCGTCCGCTTGCGGTTCCGAGATCCGCTCGACCGAAACCACCTTTTCGCCTTCAGCCGTGTTGAAGATGGTCACGCCCTTGGTGGCGCGGCTGGCGAAACGGATGCCGTTGACCGGAACCCGGATGACGGTGCCGCCGTCCGACACCAGCATGATCTGGTCGTCATTGCCGACCGGGAACGTCGCCACCAGCCTGCCAATCTCGGCTGCCTTCGACACATCGGTGGCGCGGATGCCTTTGCCGCCGCGTCCGGTCAGCCGGAAATCATAGGACGACGAACGCTTGCCGTAGCCGAACTCGGTGACCGTCAGTACGTACTGTTCGTGCGCCTTGAGCTCTTCGTATCGGTTGTCGGAAAGCTCCGTCTCCTCGCCGATCTCCTCATTGGTCAGCGCGATCTCTTCCTCTTCGCCGGTCGTTTCCGTGGCAAGCCGCCGCTCCGCCGCCGCGCGCTTCAGGTAAGCGGCGCGTTCCGCTGGCGAAGCATCGACATGCTCTATCACCGACATCGAGATGATGCGGTCGGTCTCGGCCATGGTTATGCCGCGCACACCGACCGAATTGCGGCTCTGGAAGACGCGCACGTCGCCGACGGAGAAGCGTATGCACTGGCCGGAACTGGCGGTCAGCAGCACGTCGTCCTTGTCGGTGCAGGTCTCGACGCCGAGGATCTCGTCGCCTTCTTCCTCCAGCTTCATGGCGATCTTGCCGTTGCGGTTGACCTGGACGAAGTCGGATAGATCGTTGCGGCGCACGGTGCCGCGCGTGGTGGCGAACATCACGTAAAGTTCGCCCCAGCTGGCCTCGTCCTCCGGCAGCGGCATGATGGTGGTGATGCGCTCGCCCTGCTCCAGCGCATGTTGATCAGCGCCTTGCCGCGTGACTGCGGATTGCCGATCGGCAGCCGCCAGACCTTTTCCTTGTAGACGATGCCGCGCGAGGAGAAGAACAGCACCGGCGTATGGGTGTTGGCCACGAACAGCCGGGTGACGAAATCCTCTTCCTTGGTCGACATGCCGGAGCGGCCCTTGCCGCCGCGACGCTGCGCCCGGTAGAGCGACAGCGGCACGCGCTTGATGTAGCCGGAATGGCTCACCGTCACGACCATGTCCTCGCGCTGGATCAGGTCCTCGTCTTCCATGTCCGAACCGCCGTCGGTGAGTTCGGTGCGGCGCGGCGTGCCGAACTCGTCGCGCACGGCAGCAAGCTCGTCCTTGACGATCTGCTGGACGCGCGCGCGGGACGACAAAATGTCCAGGTAATCGATGATTTCGGCGCCGATCGTGTTCAACTCGTCGGCGATCTCGTCGCGGCCGAGCGCGGTCAGGCGCTGCAGGCGCAGTTCGAGGATGGCGCGCGCCTGTTCCTCTGACAGATTGTAGGTGCCGTCTTCGTTGATCCGGTGACGCGGGTCATCGATCAGGAGGATCAGCGATTCCACGTCGCCAGAGGGCCAGCGCCGCTCCATCAACTGCTCACGCGCCGTCTGCGGATCCGGCGCGGTGCGGATCAGCTTGATGATCTCGTCGATGTTGGCGACTGCGATGGCGAGACCGACCAGCACATGGGCGCGGTCGCGCGCCTTGCGCAGCAGGAATTTCGTCCGCCTTGTGATCACCTCCTCACGGAAGGCGACGAACGCCTTCAGCATATCGGTCAGGTTCATCACTTCCGGCTTGCCGCCGTTCAGTGCCACCATATTGGCGCCGAAGGAGGTCTGCAGCGGCGTGAAGCGGTAGAGCTGGTTGAGGATGACGTCGGCAACGGCGTCGCGCTTCAACTCGATGACGACGCGGTAGCCCTGGCGGTCGCTCTCGTCGCGGATATCGGAAATGCCCTCGATGCGCTTGTCGCGCACCAGTTCAGCCATCTTCTCGATCATCGACGACTTGTTCACCTGGTAGGGAACCTCGGTGATGATGATCGACTCGCGGTCGTTGCCGCGCTGTTCGATGTTGACCTTGCCGCGCATGACGATGGAGCCACGGCCGGTCGAATAGGCGTTGTAGATGCCCGAACGGCCAAGCACGATGCCGCCGGTGGGGAAATCCGGTCCCGGAATGATCTCCATCAACGCCGGCAGGTCGATCGCCGGATTGTCGATGAGGGCGATGGCGCCGTTGCAGATTTCGCTGAGATTATGCGGTGGAATGTTGGTCGCCATGCCGACGGCGATGCCGCCCGAGCCGTTGACCAAAAGGTTGGGAAACCGTGCCGGCAGAACCTTCGGTTCGCTGCCCGACGCGTCGTAAGTGTCCTGGAAATCGACGGTATCCTTGTCGATATCCTCCAAAAGCTCGTGCGCGACCTTGGTCAGCCGCGCTTCCGTGTAGCGCATCGCCGCAGGCGGATCGCCGTCGATGGAGCCGAAATTGCCCTGCCCGTCGATCAACGGAACGCGCAGCGACCAGTCCTGTGCCATGCGCACCAAGGCGTCATAGATGGAGGCGTCGCCATGCGGATGGTATTTACCCATCACGTCGGCGACCGGACGCGCCGACTTCACATATTTGCGGTTCCAGTGGTAGCCGCTCTCATGGGCGGCGAAGAGAATGCGGCGATGCACCGGCTTCAGGCCGTCGCGCACGTCCGGCAGCGCACGGCTGACGATCACGCTCATAGCGTAATCGAGATAGGAGCGCTGCATCTCCTCGACGATGGATATCGGCTCGATGCCGGTGGGGCCGCCGTCGGCGCCGCGCGGTGTCTTCTGGTCGGTCAAATCGGATCACAATCTAATCAGGAATCACTTGGTGCTTATATAGGAAGCAAGCCCGAAACTCCAACCTTCACGGCACTTTTCCAGTGTCATTTTCGGTGGTAATTTCAAATGGATACCGCTGATTGCGACGATATGGCCAAGGCAGTTTTCGCCGCCCTGACGCAAAAGCCTGCGTGTCTGCCTTGGCGGGCACGGGGCCGATTCACGAAGCAGAAACGGCCCATGCGCCACGGCGGCTGCGATACTGGCCCGGCGTCTCCCCGATGATCCGCCGAAAACGACGATTGAAGGTCGACAGATCGTTGAAGCCTGCCTCGAAGGCGATCGCCGAGACCGCATCGTTCGACAGGCGTAGCCGCACCGCCGCCCTGTGCAATCGCGTCCTGAGCAGGAATTGGTAGGGCGTCATGCCCGCCACCTGCCGGAAGATGCGCAGGAAGTGATACGGACTGGTCGCCGTCTCATCGGCAAGTGCTGAAAGCGAGACCGGCCCATCGGCGTCCAGTTCGATCCGCCGCACTGCCTCGGCCACCCGTTTCTGATCGCGGCGGCTCGGCGCGCGCCCGACATGCGTAGCGCCAGAGGCTGTAGCCACGGCAGCACCGGCCAAGCGCAGGGAAAGTTCCTCGAAGGCGTCGATGTCGGCCATCTCGCGCGCGGTCTCCGCCTCGGCCAGGAGTGGCGCCAGTACCGGCAAAGGCGGCAGGCGCGCCGCCTTGAAAGCCAGCTTCCTGGTGCCCGGCACGCCAGCTGCGATTCGTTCCATGTAGGCCGGATCGAAATGGAACGAGAGGCAACGGTCGCCGCTGCCATGCTCGTGCCCGCATTCGTAACATGTGCCGGGATTGCCGAGCAGGAGCGCGCCGGGCGCCAGCATCGCCGTGCCTTGCTGGGCGCGGTAGCGAAACGTGCCGCTGGTGACCGCAGCGACGCAGAAATCCTGATGCGCTTCCTCGAACGGCCGGTCGCCGGCGCCGGCCGTGCAAATGACGTCCGTCACGTGCCAACCGGCTCCGAATGCGAGACTATGCGTGGTCGTCGTCATAGTCGAAATATAGCAATTTTTCCCAAGCTCAGAACCCCGTCACCGCCTACTCCTAACGGTCTCCTGACAAGAAGAGACCGCAGCCATGTTCGATCAATCCTCGTTTGCCGAAGCCCTGCATAGCTCCGGACCGATCGAAGGGCTTGCCGAAAAACTGAGCCTTTACGGCCGCTTCGTCGGCGCCTGGACGTTTGAGGCCTCGCGCCACCTCGAGGACGGCACTGTGCTGACAGGGCGTGGCGAGGTGCATTTCGGCTGGGTGCTGGAAGGCCGGGCGATCCAGGACGTGTGGATCCTGCCCGCGAGGGACGCCGGTCCATCGCCATCCTTGGGCACATGGACTTTTTACGGCACGACGCTGCGCGTCTATGATCCCGGCGCGGATGCCTGGCACATCTTCTGGAGCGACCCGCGCAACCAGTATTTCAGCCGCCAGCTCGGCCGCGCCGAGGGTGACACGATCGTGCAAGTGGGCGCCGACGACACCGGCAGCTCGGTACGCTGGAGCTTTTCACGCATCACCGAAAACTCCTTCCGCTGGCTGGGCGAACGCTCGCAAGACAATGGCGCGACATGGCGGCTGGAAGTCGAGTTCCTGGCGCGGCGAGCGGTTTGATCTCCGAGGATTGCAGCAGCCCAAAATAAAAGCGTCGCGATCCTTCGCGCTGCCCTCTGTCCCGCATCAACCACTTTCTCACGAACGGTTCCCACCGAACGGGCTTTGCTCTACCAATATTCTGGCACGGGCACAGCCCGGCGGGAGGGTCAGAGATGCCGAGTTTCGACAGCCTGTTCAACGCTTTCGTCACCATTCTCGTGACCATCGACCCGCCCGGCCTGGCGCCGCTGTTCCTCGCCGTGACGCGCGGCATGAACCGTGAGGAGCGCCAGCAGGTTTCGGTGCGCGCCTCGATCATCGGTTTCCTGGTGATGGCGCTGTTTGCGGTTGCCGGGGCCTCGATCCTGTCGGTGTTCGGCATAACGTTGCCGGCCTTCCGCGTCGCCGGCGGTTTCCTGCTGTTCTTCATCGCCTTCGAGATGGTGTTCGAGCGCCGGCAGGACCGCAAGGAGAAGATCGGCGACGTCGCCATCACCAAGGACATGATCCACAACATCGCCGCCTTCCCGCTGGCGATCCCACTGATCGCGGGCCCTGGTGCCATTTCGGCAACTGTGCTGCTCTCAGGTTCCTTTCAGGGCTTTGCGGCGCAGGCGGCGCTGGTCGGCATCATCTTCGTCTGCCTCGCCATCACCTATCTGGTGTTCGTGCTGTCGGAACGCATAGACCGCATCCTCGGCCAGACCGGCCGCTCGATTCTGACCCGTCTGCTTGGCGTCATCCTGGCGGCACTGGCTGTGCAATTCGTCGCCGACGGCATCAAGGCGCTGATAGCAGGCTGAGAGGCTGACGCGGCGAGAACCCGAAGCCGGTTCTATTTCGCCGTCGTGTCGATGACCTCGAAATCGTGGGTAATCGTGGCGGTCTTGGCCAGCATCGCGGAGGCCGAGCAATATTTTTCGATCGAAAGGTCGATCGCGCGTTTCACCTTGACGCTGGAGAGTGCCCTGCCCTTGACGACGAAATGCATGTGGATGCGGGTGAACACTCTTGGCTCGGTTTCGGCCCGCTCGGCATCAAGCTCGACCACGCAGTCCTCGACCGCCTCGCGGCCCTTTTCGAGGATATGCACGACATCATAGGCCGAACAGCCACCGGTGCCGATCAGCACCAGCTCCATCGGGCTTGGACCCGGCGTCCTGCCTTCCGGTCCGTGCGCTGTTCCGAGCACGACCTTGTGACCGCTACCGGATTCCCCGACGAAGGTGCGCTCCTCGACCCACTTTACGCGCGCTTTCACCCAACTCGTCCTCTCACCGTATTTCGTTGATCGGCCCGGTCAGCCTCAATCACGATGCAAAACCCCGAAAGTCCATGAACGACTCTCGGGGCACTGTGTCCGACATAACTGTTGCGATCAGAACGGGATTTCGTCATCCAATTCGCGCGACGAACCACCGCCGCCGCCGCTCTTGGCACCGCCGCCACCGCGATTGAAGCCTTCGCTCGGGCTGGACTGGCCGAAATCGGAACCACGGCTGCTGCCGCCACCGGTATAGCCGCCGACCTGACCGCCCTCGCCCTGTCCGCGTGCGTCGAGCATCTGCAGCTCACCGCGGAATTTCTGCAGAACGACTTCCGTCGTGTACTTGTCGGCACCGGTCTGGTCCTGCCATTTGCGCGTCTGCAACTGGCCCTCGACATAGACCTTCATGCCCTTCTTTAGATACTGCTCCGCCACCTTGGCGATGCCCTCATTGAAGATGACGACGTTGTGCCACTCGGTTTTTTCCTTGCGTTCGCCGGAATTCTTGTCGCGCCAGCTTTCCGATGTGGCGATGCGGATGTTGACGACCGGTTCACCCGAATTCAGACGACGGATTTCGGGATCCGCGCCGAGATTGCCGACCAGAATGACCTTGTTGACGCTACCCGCCATGATATTTCTCCGCGCTCATCCGAAACAAATTTTTGTCGCAGCACCTTACAGGCTGCAGGCGATCGCCGCTTGCCATGGCTGCCTTTACCCACAAGGTTTTTGTTCCCTTTTCGTTCTTATCCGCATCGCTGCTTATTGTCAAGGAATGGCAGCAACGCCGAAGCCGATCATATGGGCCTGAAAAGACCGCTTGCCAAATCAATAAGTATGCACTTATGCTTTTGGCATGATCGAAGCAGAGATTTTTCGCGCACTGGCCGACCCGACGCGCCGCGCCGTCTTTGAGCGGCTGGCCGCCGGCGAGATGAGCGTGTCGGAATTGCGCACCGGGATGACGGTGTCGCAGCCCGCGGTGTCGCAGCATCTGGCGGTGCTGCGTGGCGCCGGGCTGGTGGTCGAGCGGCGAGCCGGCCGCAACGCCTATTACCGCGCCGATCCGCAGGGGCTCGCCCCCTTGCTCTCCTGGATCGAACGCTACCGGACCTTCTGGCCGGAGCGCATCGAAAGGCTGAAGGCGGTTTTGAAGGACATGGATCAATGAAGAAGGCGGGATTAGCGGCCAACGACGGCCAAGGCGACGCCGCGGATGCGCTCGAGTTCGAGTACGAGCTTGCCGAGCCGCCGGAAAAGGTATGGCGGGCCCTGACCGTACCGGAATTGCTGGCCGCCTGGATGATGCCGAACGACATCAGCCCCGAGATCGGCAACCGTTTTGCCTTCGCCGGACCGGAAACGCCGGTCGAATGCGAAATCCTCGACGCCGAACCCGGGAAGCTGCTGCGCTATTCCTGGCGGGAGCAGCCGGGCGACGCAGCCAGGCAGGATCCGCTCGACAGTACCGTCACCTTCACACTTGCCCGAACCGTTTCCGGCGGCACGCATCTGCGCATTGTCCATGACGGCTTTGCCCGCAAGACCATGCCTGCCGTCGCCATGGCAGGCGCCGGCTGCCGGGTTTCGCTCGGTGCGAACAGGTCATCTAAGCCAATCGCCGCAAACACGCCTCGCCTCCTGCTTCGCGCGGCCTGAAAACAAAACGGACGGAGAGAGACAATGAGCGGTGTTGCCAGTCTGGTGCCGATGGTCATCGAGCAATCGAGCCGCGGCGAACGTGCCTTCGACATCTTTTCGCGGCTGCTGCGCGAGCGCATCATCTTCATCAACGGCGAGATCAACGACGACATCTCGGCGCTGGTCTGCGCGCAGCTTTTGTCGCTGGAATCGGACAATCCCGACAAGGAGATCTCGCTCTACATCAACTCGCCGGGCGGCGTGGTGACCAGCGGCTTCGCCATCTACGATACGATGCAATATATCAGCTGCCCGGTGTCCACCGTATGCATGGGCTTTGCCGCCTCGATGGGCTCGTTCCTGCTGATGGCAGGCACACCGGGGCGCCGGATTTCCCTGCCGAATGCCACTATCCTGCTGCATCAGCCGCTGGGTGGGTTCCAGGGCCAGGCATCCGACATCCAGCGCCATGCCGAGCGCATCGGCCGGACGAAACGGCACATGGCCGAACTTTACGCGCAGCATTGCGGCCGCAGCTATGAAGAGGTGGAACGCACGCTCGACCGCGACCACTTCATGACCGCCCGCGAGGCCCAGTCCTGGGGCATCGTCGACCATGTTTTCGACACGCGAAAGAAGGCGGCGTAAGCCAGGGCCGGATCGGAGACCGTCCGGCAGGTAGTCGAAGATTTGACGATGCCGGTCTGGTTCCATCGGCGGCGCGCCACTATAGTCCTGGGATGACCGACACTCATCAGTCCAGATCATTGCACCGCGTCATCGCCGTTGCAGCGCTCGCCATTGCGGGCCTCATCGGCGGCGCGGCACTTGCCGAAGACAGTTCGCCGTGGGCGCAAAAAGGCGCCCTGCCCGGCGTGACCGGCGACTACCGCATCGCCAAGCCGGCTCCCGAGCCGGACGATGCGCTGCCAGCCGTCGAGAACGGCACATTCAAGATCGGCGATACGGATGTCAGGATTTCCGGCAGCATCACCGTCGATGTCGGCGCCGGCTCGATCGGGCCGCCGCGCCACTGACAGTTCTGACGCGTGCTGCGCTGCGCCTGTCGCCAACAGACAGTCCGCACATGAAAACGGCCCCGCCGTGCCTTGGGCAAACGGACGGGGCCTTTTTGGATCTCAAATCCAATTTTACCGGGAGTGTACTGCCGGCGTTTGATTTCGGATGCACCGCGGCATTCAGCCGACGATCCGACTAGCAGTCTCTGATTTTTACGGGAGATGGCAGGTCACGGTTTGCCGGCTGGCGAAAACGCTGAACCCTGGCACTTATGCCTGCCTCGGCTCCAGTGACAACTGGAACCCTAGGGGACGATCCGGTGGCGTCATAGCTCCGCTCCTCTGTCCGTTGCGATTGTTTGTCAATTCGAAGCACACATCGCAAATGCCTGCGGCGTCTCGCAGGCCGCCTTTGGGCGGCGAGGCCATCGAAAGACGGCCGGCTTCGTTGACTGCTGGAGACTGCTCCCGTCAGCTGGTGGCGTCAACCATCAATAGCCGGTTACCGAAAAATGTGATCGCTAGGAGGTTACGTGCAGGTCAGTTTTTGCACAGCTTTGTCAGGAGCGTGTTCGGCCTTTGTTCTTTCCGCTTGCCCGTTCACGCGAAAGACGCTTAAACGCTCTCGTCGGGAATTGTGGCGTATCTCGACGTGGCGGCAAAACTACCTACATAGGGGATGGCCGGGAAAACCCGCCATTCCAGGAAATTCCAGATTCTGAGGCGGCGACCGGCTATGGCCGACCATAAATATCTTTCCATTCGCGGGGCGCGCGAACACAATCTGAAGAATGTCGATCTCGACTTGCCGCGTGACAGCCTGATTGTCATGACCGGCCTGTCGGGGTCCGGCAAGTCATCGCTGGCCTTCGACACGATCTATGCCGAGGGCCAGCGCCGCTACGTCGAAAGCCTGTCGGCCTACGCGCGGCAATTCCTTGAGATGATGCAGAAGCCTGACGTCGACCAGATCGACGGCCTGTCGCCCGCCATTTCCATCGAGCAGAAGACCACCTCGAAGAACCCGCGTTCAACGGTCGGCACCGTCACCGAGATCTACGACTACATGCGGCTCCTGTTCGCCCGCGTCGGCATCCCCTATTCGCCGGCCACCGGCCTGCCGATTGAGAGCCAGACGGTTTCGCAGATGGTCGACCGCGTGCTGGCGATCGAGGAAGGCACGCGCCTGTTCATCCTGGCGCCGATGGTGCGCGGCCGCAAAGGCGAGTACCGCAAGGAATTACTGGAACTGCAGAAGAAGGGCTTTCAACGCGTCAAGGTCGACGGCGTCTTCTATGAGATCGCCGACGTGCCGGCGCTGGACAAGAAGTACAAGCATGACCTCGACGTCGTCGTCGACCGCATCGTCGTGCGCGGCGATCTGGCGACGCGGCTTGCCGATTCCATCGAAACGGCGCTGAAGCTGGCCGATGGGCTGGCGGTCGCCGAATTCGCCGACAAGCCGCTCGATTCCAGCCAGACCGGCGAGGATTCGGTCAACAAGTCGAAGAACGAGACGCATGAGCGCATCCTGTTCTCGGAAAAGTTCGCTTGCCCGGTCTCCGGCTTCACCATTCCGGAAATCGAACCGCGCCTGTTCTCGTTCAACAACCCGTTCGGCGCCTGCCCGACCTGTGACGGTCTCGGCAGCCAGCGCGCCATCGATGGCAATCTGATCGTGCCGGACGAGAACATCTCGCTGCGCGACGGCGCCGTCAGCCCGTGGGCGAAATCGACTTCCCCCTATTACGCGCAAACGCTGGAAGCGCTGGGCAAGGCCTATGGCTTCAAGCTTGGCGACAAGTTCAAGGATTTGTCCGAAGAGGCCAAGGAAGCTATCCTGCACGGCACGGGTGAGCGCGAAATCACCTTCCAGTATGATGACGGCCTGCGCTCCTACAAGACCACCAAGACCTTTGAAGGCGTCATTCCCAATCTCGAGCGGCGCTGGAAAGAGACCGAATCCGCCTGGATGCGTGAAGAGATCGAGCGCTTCATGTCGGCCACGCCCTGCCCGGCCTGCAAGGGGTATCGGCTGAAGCCGGAGTCGCTGGCGGTGAAGATCGCAGGCAGACATATCGGCGAAGTCACCGAGCTTTCCATCCGCAAGGCCGACCAGTGGTTCACCGACCTGCCCGCGTCGCTCAACGACAAGCAGAACGAGATCGCGGTGCGGGTGCTCAAGGAGATCCGCGAGCGGCTGCGCTTCCTCAACGATGTCGGGCTCGACTACCTGACGCTGTCGCGCAATTCCGGCACGCTGTCAGGCGGCGAGAGCCAGCGCATCCGGCTGGCATCGCAGATCGGCTCCGGTCTCACGGGCGTGCTCTATGTGCTGGACGAGCCGTCGATCGGCCTGCATCAGCGCGACAATGCCCGCCTGCTCGATACGCTGAAGCACCTGCGCGATATCGGCAACACGGTGATCGTCGTCGAGCATGACGAGGACGCCATCCTGCATGCCGACTATGTCGTCGACATGGGTCCGGCCGCCGGCATCCATGGCGGCGAGATCATCGCCCAGGGCACCCCGCAGCAGGTAATGGCCAATCCCAATTCGATCACCGGCAAATATCTGTCCGGCGCGCTCGAAGTGGCGACGCCCGGCGTGCGGCGTGAAGCGAAGAAGAACCGCCGCCTGAAGATCGTCGGCGCGCGCGGCAACAATCTGAAGAACGTCACCGCCGAAATACCGCTCGGCACCTTCACCGCCGTCACCGGCGTGTCGGGCGGCGGCAAGTCGACCTTCCTGATCGAAACCCTGTTCAAGGCTGCCTCGCGCCG
>NZ_RZTF01000178.1:0-859 GCF_004023175.1 Mesorhizobium sp. M7A.F.Ca.MR.362.00.0.0 | reverse complement strand
CATCATGGGCTCGCGCGAGCACCCGGCCGACCACGACCGCATCGAGGGCCTCGAATTCCTCGACAAGGTCATCGACATCGACCAGTCGCCCATTGGCAGGACTCCGCGTTCGAACCCCGCCACCTATACCGGCGCCTTCACGCCAATCCGCGTCTGGTTCGCCGGCCTGCCGGAGGCCAAAGCGCGCGGCTACCAGCCCGGCCGCTTCTCCTTCAACGTTAAGGGCGGCCGCTGCGAAGCCTGCCAGGGCGACGGCGTCATCAAGATCGAGATGCACTTTTTGCCCGACGTCTACGTCACCTGCGACGTCTGCCACGGCAAGCGCTACAACAGAGAGACGCTCGACGTCGTGTTCAAGGGCAAGTCGATCGCCGATGTGCTCGACATGACGGTCGAGGAAGGCGTCGACTTCTTCGCCGCCGTGCCCGGCGTGCGCGACAAGCTCGACACGCTGAAGCAGGTCGGCCTCGGCTACATCCATATCGGCCAGCAGGCGACGACACTGTCCGGCGGCGAGGCGCAGCGCATCAAGCTCGCCAAGGAACTGTCGCGCAAGGCGACCGGCAAGACGCTCTATATCCTCGACGAGCCGACCACCGGCCTGCATTTCCACGACGTCGCCAAGCTGTTGGAAGTGCTGCATGAACTGGTCGACCAGGGCAACACGGTGGTGGTCATCGAGCACAATCTCGAAGTGATCAAAACCGCCGACTGGGTGCTCGACCTCGGCCCCGAAGGCGGCGACGGCGGCGGCGAACTGGTTGCCTCCGGCACGCCGGAAGCGATCGTGCGCGAGAAGCGCAGCTACACCGGCCAGTTCCTCAAGGAGCTTCTGGAGCGGCGCCCCGGAGGCAAGCGC
>NZ_RZTF01000177.1:5475-12482 GCF_004023175.1 Mesorhizobium sp. M7A.F.Ca.MR.362.00.0.0 | reverse complement strand
GACGTAGGCGGGATAGCGGAACTGACGCACCAGAAGCACGGTCGAGCGCGAGGGATCGTAAGGCAGGATCACCGCGCCATCGCCGCGATCATAGGTCTGCCGGATTTGCGTCTCCCACTGCCCGTCGCGCCGGCGGTAGTCGAGGACGGTCTTCTTCAGGACGGCCCAGTCGTCGGAGAGGATTTCCTCCGAACGGACGCGAATACGATCTTCCATCGTGGTCTCCATGCAAAAGCGCGTCGCGCTTTATGCTCCTGTTTTATGCATGTCGCTCTCCCAAACCGGGCCACTTTTGGGCGCCATGCATTGCCGAGGCGTATCCGCGAACCGGCATTTCGGCAATCCCGTCAGTGATTGGTCCAGAACCCCTTTCACCGCCTCGTGTCTGGCGCAGGCGCCATCGGTCGCCTAAATAGCTGCGAACCCTCCCGGAGTTTCTCATGACAGCGTCGCTTTTCCATTCGATCACCCTCGACGGCCTCACCTTCCCCAACCGCATCGCCGTCGCGCCGATGTGCCAGTATTCCGCCGACGACGGCTCGGCCAGTGACTGGCATCTCCATCACTGGATGAACCTCGCAATGTCCGGCGCCGGCATGGTCACAGTCGAGATGACCGATGTCGAGCGGCGCGGGCGTATCACCCATGGCTGCCTCGGCCTTTATTCCGAAGACAATGAGGCCGCCGCTCGCCGCGCACTGGACGCCGCACGACGCGTCGCCGCACCCGGCACGAAATTCGGCTCCCAACTCGCCCATGCCGGCCGCAAGGCTTCGAACCGCAAGCCGTGGGAAGGCGGCGGGCCACTGCAGCCAAATGAGGATCCCTGGCAGACCGTCTCCGCCTCGGCCATCCCCTACGACACCGGTTGGAACGTGCCGCACGCACTGGAGGACGAGGAGATCCTGCAACTGATCGAGCGCTTCGCCGAAGCCGCAAGACGGGCCGAACGCGCCGGCTTCGATTTCATCGAACTGCATGCCGCGCATGGCTATCTGATCTTCCAGTTCCTGTCGCCCTTGTCCAACCAGCGCACGGACCGCTGGGGCGGCTCGCTGGAAAACCGCATGCGTCTTGTCGTCGAGATCGCCAAGGCGGTGCGCAAGGCTACGCCAAAGCTGATGCTCGGCGCGCGGCTGTCGGTGATGGATTGGGTCGATGGCGGCTTCGACGTGGCGGACGCGATCGAAGTGGCCAAAGCGCTCAAGGATGAGGGCGTTGCCTATCTCTGCTGCTCGAGCGGCGGCAATTCGCCGTTGCAGAAATTGCCCACCGGCCCCGGCTATCAGGTGCATCTGGCGGAAGCGGTGCGCAAGGGTGCTGATATTCCGACCCGTGCCGTCGGCCTGATCGACGACCCCAAGCAGGCCGAAGCGATCCTCACCGAGGGCCGCGCCGACATGGTGGCGCTGGCGCGGGCCTTCCTGGCTGATCCGCGCTGGGGATGGCGTGCGGCGGCCACATTCAGCGAAACGATTCACCCGGCGCCGCAGCTTGCCCGTTCGGTGACCACGATGCAGCATTGGATGAAGGCGACGGGCTGAACGGTCCGCGCTCCCGACACGCGCGCCCTCCTGCCTCCAGACGGCCTGACGGTGCTTCGCTGCTATTCCGTCCGCAAGCTGTTGGCGTGGAGTGGGCGTGGCTGGGCTTGGGAGGAACCCTGTTCAGGGCATTCTTGCCGGTTGCGCCGCAGACCGCAGGTGTAGAGCCTTCAAACAGCCTCTGAGACGTTTGGGCGCAGGCTGACGGCCATGGTTGCAACCAAATTGGCTGCTTTGCGTTGCGGCCATGATGGACAACAAACCTTTTGAAGTGCCGGTCGTCGTCGAACTTGGCCACGTCGGCAAATATCGCCACATCCGCAGCGCCCAGGAAGCCGCGGAGTGCCTGATGACGGTGTGGCCGCTCAATCGCGGCCCGCGCCATCGTGATGCCCTCGACACTTGCCTCAAAGTGCTGGAAGGTTATCGTTCGACAGCAGATGCGCGCCGGGCGCTGATTGAAGCCGCCAAGGAATCGGAAGTGCTGGTGCCCGACGACAGACTGCCCGACGACCGGCTGCATTGAGCAGACGGACCTTTCAACCGGAGGTTTTCCATGGCGAAGCTGACTTACAAAATCGTCGAACATGACGGCGGCTGGGCCTACAAGGTCGGAGCGACCTTTTCCGAGACGTTCCCCACGCATCAGGACGCATTGCGTGCGGCCGAAATCGCCTCGGCCGAGCAACAGGTCGCCGGAGCGACCGACGGCATCCAGTATGAGGACGCCGAAGGCAAATGGCACGAGGAACTGGCCGACGGCCGCGACCGGCCGCAGACGGAAGTGTCAGATTAATTCGGTATCGCGGTTGATGTTGAGCGGTCCGGCAGGCGCCGACCGCAGCGCCGTCCGGAGAGAGGACGCGCCAGCGGCCAGCGATTGGCCTCGCGGACTACCCCTTGAACATGGCTTTCCAGAAAATCGGTATCCGCTTTTCGGAAATCGCGTTCTGGCTATTTGCCGCAATACTGATCGTTGACGTTTTGCCCTGCGTTAGCGTCCGGGCCTGGCGTGTTGTGGGCACATGGGCCTATCGCGCCGGTATTGCCTTGGGTGTTCAACCCGGAGCCGTCACTGATGCTTCCCGTGGTATAGGGATCGACAGTTGTCTGATCGTTGTTGCCGAATAGCCACCAGTCGCGATTGTTGGAATACCTGTCGTCCAGTGACTGCGCCATCGCCGATGTTGCGAGACCGATCGTCAGAACAGATGCTGCGAGAATTTTTGTAACCATTGAATCACTCCGTATCTTCGCCGCCTTGGTGCGACACTCATAAAACCCGGTAGTCAGCCGAATGGTTCCTTGAAATTGTCGTGAGGCTCAGGTGAGGCCCTGACCAGCAAAGCCCGGCCGGCGATGCGCTCGATGAACGCGGCGGTTCGCTCCGGGACGACGAATTGCTGCATGCGCCCTATTCCCTCGAACGGTTCGAACCTAGATCCTTGACGTCATCGGCCGCCTTGGCGGCGCGAAGATGACATTGCGGCTACCGTCGCGCCGCGCTATCTCAGACCACTCGCCTTCCCGGGCCATACGCCTTGCCGGAGCCATCCATGCCTGAAATCGTGACCGCCGCCATGCTCGTCATTGGCGATGAGATTCTGTCCGGCCGAACCAAGGACAAGAACATCGGCCATCTCGCCGACATCATGACGGCAATCGGCATCGACCTGAAGGAAGTGCGTGTCGTCCCTGACGAGGAAGAGGAGATCATCGCCGCGGTGAATGCCGTGCGCAGCCGTTACACCTATGTGTTCACCACCGGCGGCATCGGTCCGACGCATGACGACATCACGGCCGATTCCATCTCCAAGGCTTTTGGCGTGCCTTGCGAATACGATGCCCGGGCCTATGCGATGCTGGAAGCAAGCTATGCCGCGCGCGGCATCGAATACACGCAGGCCCGCAAGCGCATGGCACGGATGCCGCGCGGCGCCGATCTCATCGACAATCCGGTGTCGGTCGCGCCCGGCTTCCGCATCGGCAACGTCCACGTCATGGCCGGCGTGCCATCGATTTTCCAGGCCATGCTCGACAATGTCGTGCCGACGCTGAAGGCCGGCACGAAGATGCTTTCGGCGACCGTCCCCTGCCCGTTCGGCGAAGGCCTCATCGGCGGGCCGTTGGGTGATATCCAGAAAGCGCATCCCGATACGATCATCGGCTCCTACCCGAAATATGGCGACGGCAAGTTCTGGACCGAGCTGGTCGTGCGTGCCCGCAACCAGGAGGCGCTGGACGCCGCCCGCGCCGACGTCGAGGCGATGGTCGCCGGCTTCGCCAGCAATCCCGGCTGATCTGGTCCAGACCGGAACAAAGCACGACGCTGCAACGTTTCCCCGGCACGAGTTCACCAGCTCGTAAATCGAGGGATTGTCATGCGATTCAAAACCATCGTCGCCATTCTGCAGAACGAGCAGGACGCCGAGCGCGTGCTCGACTGCGCCATTCCGCTCGCCACCCGGTTCCAGAGCCATCTGGTCGGCATCCACGCCGAAACGCTTCCCGTGCCCTACACCTCTGCCACAGGCTTTCCCGACACCGAATTCCTGCAGGTTTCGGCAGATATGAACCGGGAACGGGCCGAGAAATTAAAGGCGCTGTTTCTCA
Organism: Mesorhizobium sp. M7A.F.Ca.MR.362.00.0.0; assembly: GCF_004023175.1. Lineage (NCBI taxonomy): Bacteria > Pseudomonadati > Pseudomonadota > Alphaproteobacteria > Hyphomicrobiales > Phyllobacteriaceae > Mesorhizobium > Mesorhizobium sp. M7A.F.Ca.MR.362.00.0.0. The sequence continues at coordinate 8,325 of NZ_RZTF01000177.1, read as the reverse complement.
GACATATCGAGGATTCCGGTCTTTCCTTCGAGTGGCGAAGCCTGGAGAGCTTTTCGGGTGACAGCGCGCTGACCGGGATTTCGAGCGTGCGGGCCGCCGACCTGATCATAGCGGCGCAGCGCGAAACGGGCGGCGATTCCAGCGCGGACGTGGACACGCTGGTCTACGATGCCGGCCGGCCGGTGCTGGTGGTGCCGCACGAGGGTCCGCTGATCACCACCTTCAAACGCGTCTTGCTCGCCTGGAACGGCAGCAAGGAAGCGGCGCGGGCCGCCTTCGACGCGCTGCCCTTCATCATCGAAGCCGAGAAGACTGACATATTGGTTATCGACCCTCCTGAAACGCTCGACGACAGCCCGGAGGCCGCCGGCGCCGAAATCGCGTCGGCGCTGTCGCGCCACGGCGCCACCGTCAGCGTCTCGGTGCAGCAGTCGGGCGGCAATTCGGTCGATGACATCATCCAGACCAGAATCGCGGAAACCGGCGCCGATCTGCTGGTGCTCGGCGCCTACAGCCACTCATGGCTGCGTCAGCTTCTGTTCGGCGGCGTGACGCGCAGCGTGCTGCGCACCGCGCCGGTGGCGGCGTTCCTGTCGCGGTAGGTCCACAGCGATCGCTGGGCCTTGCCTTTGCCAAGGCCCCTTGCTCTTGCCAAGATGGGGGCTTTCCAGCTAATTCCGCGCGCATTCCCCTGTTTTCCTGCGCGCGATCCCCGCGTGCTGTGGAGTGCGCGACATGTCCCTTCCCGAAAAAGCCTTTCCGGTCTCCTGGGACCAATTCCATCGCGACGCCCGGGCGCTCGCCTGGCGGCTTGCCGGCGCCAACAAGGGACAATGGAAAGCGATCGTCTGCATCACGCGAGGCGGGCTGGTCCCCGCGGCGATCATCTCGCGTGAACTCGGCATCCGCGTCATCGAGACGGTCTGCGTCGCCTCCTATCACGACTATACCAGCCAGGGGCAGCTGCAGGTCCTCAAGGAGATCACCCCTGCCCTGCTCGCCGAAGACGGCGCCGGCGTGCTGATCATCGACGACCTGACCGACACCGGCAAGACGGCGGGCATCGTGCGCGCGATGATGCCCAAGGCGCATTTCGCCACCGTCTATGCCAAGCCGAAAGGCCGGCCGCTGGTCGATACTTTCGTCACCGAAGTCAGCCAGGACACCTGGATCTATTTCCCGTGGGACATGGGCTTCACCTACCAGAAGCCGATCGCCGACGACCACGCCGGCTGATTCGCAACTACCTGCCTGTTACAGACCAGCAGCTTGCACCCGGGCATGATTGCTTTCGCAAACAGGTCCGGCAGGGCCGGATATTTTGCGAAATCGACATCTATTGGCGGAAATCGGCCAGGCGAATGAAATTTTTTACTTTTATTGCCGACAATTAGCCGTAAGATTCGTGAGACGGCAAACGATTCCGGAGGCTGGGGCTAGCTTCTTCGATGTTGACGAGGCCAACGACACACAATCATCTGGCCGAAAGGGTCCGACGGCTCTTCGGCACGGCGCCGTGCCGCCTGCAGGTTGCCGCCCTGCCCTGGCGCGACACGGGCGACGGCGTCGAAATCATGCTGATCACCAGCCGCGATACCGGCCGCTGGGTATTGCCCAAGGGCTGGCCAGAGGCCAGGGAGCCGCTCTGCGAGGCCGCGGCGCGCGAAGCCGGCGAGGAGGCCGGGCTGCGCGGCCGTGTCTCTCATCTTGAAGCCGGCCGTTACTTCTACGCCAAGGTCCTGGCTTCCGGCGAAGAAGTGCCGTGCGAGGTCTTGGTGTTTCCACTGCATGTCGACAAAGTCGCGGACCGCTGGAAGGAAAAACACTCACGCACCCGCAAATGGGTCCGTGCGAGCGAAGCGGTGCGCATGGTCAACGAACCCGACCTTTGCCAGATCATCGCCTATTTCTGCGCCGACCCGCACAGCTTCTCCTGACGGGCGGCCACACCGCTCTCTTTGCAAAACGGAACTGGCTTGCTAAGGTTAGACACGCGTTGCCGCGCTTCGACATGAATGCTTTGCTAAGGAATCAAGGGTAGGATTCGGCAGCTCTGGTATTTTTGATCGATGGCGAATCCCGCAAATCCAATTCCAAACGAGTCCGACGACCCCCAGCGCGAGCATCGTCCGCGCGTGCTCAAGGGTGGGTCGATCATCACCGGAATTTCGAATTCGGAAGTCGGTTGCACGCTGCGCAACCAGCACGACGGCGGCGCCGAACTGAAGATACCGCTCGAAGCCCGGGTCCCAGATCGGTTCCTTCTCTATGTGCCGCTCGACGGCATTGCCTATCGGTGCGAGGTCCGCTGGCGTCGCAACGACCGTATCGGGGTGCAGTTCACCGGCACCGAGCCAAAGCCCCGGCTGCATTACGGCTGACGCCCGGGCAAGCTTGCGCGCGGAAAATCGTGATCCGCGCCTGCATTCTATCCCCGTTATCCACATATGTGACACACAAGATGTTGGGGTCACAAAAGCTACGCAAACGAATCCTTGACGGCGCAAAACGAGTCGCCTTTTATAGGCCATGTGCTCCTGTTGAGAGTGCGACCGGAAAGTTCTGAGCCCGGTCTTTTTTCCCGGATTATGTGCGTTTTTGCTCGCATTTCCGCCCGTTTACGAGGCCGGCGGAAGCGTTGGGATTGTGGGGCGGTTGGGGACGATAGGGACAATTGTCGGGCTTGAATAAATTGTCTGTTAATACTATATTTAGTGTTTGCAGGTAGGTTCGACGCTAGATAGTGTGAATTTCCCTCGATCGAGGGAATCGGAAAAATCAGTTTTGAGGGACCCGCGGGTTCGTCGGCGCGTTGGACAGATACTTCGCAAGGAGTTTGACCAGCAGGGC
>NZ_RZTF01000177.1:0-5465 GCF_004023175.1 Mesorhizobium sp. M7A.F.Ca.MR.362.00.0.0 | reverse complement strand
GCGCTATATATAGACAAAAGGGACCGGACCAATGCGCATCGAGCGTCGTTTCACCAAGCCAGGACAATCTGCCTATGCGGAGATCGAATTCCGCAAGGCGCTTTCGGAGATTAAGAATCCGGATGGTTCGGTGGTGTTCCGCTTGGACAATATCGACGTGCCGGCGCAGTTCTCCCAGGTCGCAGCCGATATCCTGGCGCAGAAATATTTCCGCAAGGCCGGTGTGCCGGCGCGCCTGAAGAAGATCGAAGAGAACGACGTCCCCTCCTTCCTGTGGCGCTCCGTCGCCGATGAGACGGAACTTGCCAAGCTGCCGGAAGCCGAGCGCTACGGTTCCGAGATCGACGCCCGCCAGGTCTTCGACCGGCTTGCCGGCACCTGGACTTACTGGGGCTGGAAGGGCGGCTACTTCAAGGGGTCGGAGGAAGACGCGCGCGCTTTCCGCGACGAGCTTGCCTACATGCTCGCCACCCAGCGCGTCGCGCCGAACTCGCCGCAATGGTTCAACACCGGCCTGCACTGGGCCTATGGCATCGACGGCCCGAGCCAGGGCCACTTCTATGTCGACCCGTTCACCGGCAAGCTGACCAAGTCGAAATCCTCCTACGAGCATCCGCAGCCGCATGCCTGCTTCATCCAGGGCGTACAGGACGACCTCGTCAACGAGGGCGGCATCATGGATCTGTGGGTGCGTGAAGCACGCCTGTTCAAATACGGCTCCGGCACCGGCTCCAACTTCTCGCTGCTGCGTGGCGAAGGCGAAAAACTGTCCGGCGGCGGCCGCTCGTCGGGCCTGATGAGCTTCCTCAAGATCGGCGACCGCGCGGCGGGCGCCATCAAGTCGGGCGGCACAACGCGGCGTGCCGCGAAAATGGTCATCGTCGACGCCGACCACCCCGATATCGAGGAATTCATCGACTGGAAGGTCAATGAAGAGCAGAAGGTCGCCTCGTTGGTGACCGGCTCGAAGATCGTCAAGAAGCATCTCGAAGCGATCATGAAGGCCTGCGTCAACTGCGAAGGCAATGGCGATGACTGCTTCGACCCGTCGATCAACTCCGCGCTGAAGCGCGAGATCAAGGCGGCCAAGAAGTCCGCCGTGCCGGAGAACTATATCTACCGCGTCATCCAGTTCGCCAAGCAGGGCTATAGCTCGATGTCGTTCAAGACCTACGACACAGACTGGGATTCGGATGCCTACCTCACGGTTTCGGGCCAGAACTCCAACAATTCGGTGTCGCTGAAGGACAATTTCCTGCGCGCCGTCGAGGACGATGCCGACTGGCACCTGACCGCCCGCAAGGACGGCAAGGTGCTGAAGACGCTGAAGGCTCGCGACCTCTGGGAAAAGATCGGTTACGCCGCCTGGGCGTCGGCCGATCCGGGCCTGCATTTCAACACGACGATGAACGACTGGCACACCTGCGCATCGGCCGGTGCGATCCGGGCGTCCAACCCGTGCTCGGAATACATGTTCCTCGACGACACGGCCTGCAACCTCGCCTCGATCAATCTGCTGCCTTACCGCAACGCCGACGGCACGATCGACATCGCAGCCTACGAGCACACGGTGCGGCTGTGGACCATCGTTCTCGAAATCTCGGTGATGATGGCGCAGTTCCCGTCGAAGGAGATCGCCAAGCAGTCCTACGAATACCGCACGCTCGGCCTCGGCTATGCCAATATCGGTGGCCTGCTGATGACGTCGGGCATTCCCTACGATTCCGATGAAGGCCGCGCCATCTGCGCCGCACTCACCGCAATCATGACCGGCATGGCCTATGCCACCTCGGCCGAGATGGCCGGCGAACTCGGCGCCTTCGCCGACTACGACCGCAATGCGCAGAACATGCTGCGCGTCATGCGCAACCATCGCCGTGCCGCCTATGGCGAGAAGCAGGGCTACGAGAAGCTTGCCGTCAACCCGGTGCCGCTGGTCGCTTCCGACCTGAAGCAGCAGGACCTTGCGACCCACGCCAAGGCTGCCTGGGACCGCGCCATCGAGCTCGGCGAGGAGCATGGCTACCGCAACGCGCAGGCGACCGTCATCGCGCCGACCGGCACGATCGGCCTGGTCATGGATTGCGACACCACCGGCATCGAGCCCGACTTCGCGCTGGTGAAGTTCAAGAAGCTCGCCGGCGGCGGCTATTTCAAGATCATCAACCGCGCCGTGCCGGAAGCGCTGCGCACGCTTGGCTACTCCGAAGCCCAGATCGCCGAGATGGAGGCCTATGCGGTCGGCCACGGCAACCTCAACCAGGCGCCGGCCATCAACCCCGGCGCGCTCAAGGCCAAGGGCTTCACCGACGACAAGATCGCCGCGCTCAATGCGGCGCTAAAGTCGGCCTTCGACATCAAGTTCGTCTTCAACCAGTGGACGCTTGGCGCCGACTGGGTGAAGGAGACGTTCGGCTTCACCGACGAGCAGCTCAACGACTTCTCGTTCGAGATCCTGCCGGCGCTCGGCTTCTCCCGGAAGGATATCGAGGCCGCCAACATCCATGTCTGCGGTGCGATGACGCTGGAAGGCGCGCCGTTCCTCAAGGCCGAACACCTGGCGGTGTTCGACTGCGCCAGCCCGTGCGGCAAGATCGGCAAGCGTTCGCTTTCGATCAACAGCCACATCCAGATGATGGCGGCTGCACAGCCCTTCATTTCCGGCGCCATCTCCAAGACCATCAACATGCCCAACGATGCGACGGTGGAAGACGCCAAGGGCGCCTACATGCTGTCGTGGAAGCTGGCGCTGAAGGCCAACGCGCTCTACCGCGACGGCTCGAAGCTGTCGCAGCCGCTCAACTCCTCGCTGCTCGCCGATGGCGAGGACGACGAGGACGAAGCCGTCGAGCAACTGCTCGCCGCACCTGCGGCAGCACGTGCCGCACAGATCACCGAGCGGATCGTCGAGCGCATCATCGAGCGCGTGTCGCGCGAGCAGGAAAAGCTGCCCGGCCGCCGCAAGGGTTACACGCAGAAGGCCAAGATCGGTGGCAACACCATCTTCCTGCGCACCGGCGAATATGACGATGGCCGTCTCGGCGAGATCTTCATCGACATGAACAAGGAAGGCGCGACCTTGCGTGGCCTTCTCAACAACTTCGCCATCGCAATCTCGCTGGGCCTGCAATATGGCGTGCCACTCGACGAATATGTGCACGCCTTCACCTTCACCAAGTTCGAGCCGGCCGGCATGGTGCAGGGCAACGATGCCATCAAGAGCGCAACATCGATCCTCGACTACGTGTTCCGCGAACTGGCGATCTCCTATCTCGGGCGCAACGACCTCGCCCATGTCGACCAGTCGGACTTTTCCAACACCGCACTTGGCCGTGGCATCAGCGAAGGCAAGACCGACGCGGTCTCCAAGGGCCTGACCCGTGGCGCCTCGCCGGTGAAGCTGGTGTCGCGCGTCAGCGGCAATGATCCGAAAGGCTTTGCGGCCCCCTCGGGCGCCCCTGCCCGCTCGGCACCGACCGCCTTCTCCGGCTCCAACGTGCTGGCGTTGAAGCCGGCCAGCGACGAAGCGGTCGCCTACAAGCGCGACTATGAGGAGCGGGCAAAGGAACTGGCCGAGGACATCGCCTTCGAGGAAGCGGCGGGTGTTGCTTCCGACGCCACGGCTGCGCTGTTCACCGACGCCGCGGCCATGGAGGCGGCGGAAGCCAAGAAACTCGCCAACGACCGCCGCGCAAGGTCCCTGCTCCAGGGCTACACCGGCAATTCCTGCTCCGAGTGCCAGAATTTTACGATGGTGCGGAACGGGACCTGCGAGAAGTGCGACACTTGCGGCTCCACGAGCGGGTGCAGCTGAGGTCTAGTGCCACCTCGGCTTACAGTTCGCGAGATCATTCGCCTGCTGGAGGCCGACGGCTGGCATCTGGTTGCAACCAAGGGCAGCCATCGCCAATATAAGCATGAAGTCAAAGCCGGCCGCGTCACCGTGGCTGGCAAGCCATCTGAAGAGGTTGCGCCAGGAACACTGAACAGCATCCTCAAGCAGTCAGGTTTGAAGGAGTGATGACATGCGTTACGCGGTGGTGATTGAAAAAGCAGGAAGTAATTTCTCTGCCTATGTGCCGGACCTACCCGGCTGCATCGCGACAGGTGCCACTGTGCCTGAAGTGGAAACCGAGATTCGCGACGCAATACGCTTTCACATCGAAGGTTTGCGAGCCGATGGGCTGGATGTGCCCAAGGGTGTCAGCCTCGCCGAATACATAGAGGCATAAAATCCCTGCAATCAGGATTCTCGGCATCTACCCCGCCGGCAACACCCGCAGCGTCTGCTCGTCAAACAACGGCTCGTCCTCCCCCACGAATAGCAGCTTGCGCCCCGTACCCGCCGGCACCTCGAAATACTGGATCCCGTCAGGCATTTCGCCCCAGTCGCCGCACGGTGGCTCCGGGATTTCATCGAGGCTTGCTACCGCTTTCAGCTCTTTCGCATAGGCCGCGTTGGAGCTGAACGCTTAGCGTTTGACGGCGGCAGGCGCGGCGCCCTCGGTGTAAGGCGTCGGATTCGATAAGTTGTTTGCATCTGGCCATGCCTTCGGCCTGTCCAGCTCAAAGTCTCTCGCCATGCCATCTCAGATGGTCGTCCATGAAGCTGGAGATGAAAAGATACGAGTGATCGTATCCATCCTGCATCCGCAGCTTCAGCGGAATACCTGCTTTGGCGCAGGCCGTCTCAAGCAGCCAAGGCCTCAGCCCCTCGTCAAGAAATCCGTCCGACGTTCCCTGATCCACCAAGAATTCGGGGAAACGGTATCCGTCGTCGATGAGCGACGTCGCGTCGCAGGTTCGCCACGAAGCCTCATCCTTGCCCAGATACTTCTCAAAGGCCGGTCTCGACCAGCCGGCGGTGCTTGGCTGGGCGATCGGGGCGAACGCCGAGCAGCTCTTGAAACGTGGCGGATTCTTCAAGGCAATCGTCAGCGCGCCATGCCCGCCCATCGAATGGCCAAAGATTGCCTGGCGCGCCATATCGGCTGGAAATTCAGCCGCGATGAGGGCCGGCAATTCCTCGGTGACATAGGAATACATACGATAGTTCTTCGCATAAGGCTCTTGCGTCGCATCGAGATAGAAGCCGGCGCCGGAGCCGAACTGCCAGTTGTCTTTTTCATCCGGAATGTCGGCGCCGGCTTCTATCGCCGCGCGGGCTGGTGTCGGGACAGACGACGATCAGGCCAAGCTCGGCGGCCATGCGCCTGTACTCGCCCTTGTCCATTACATTGGCGTGGGTGCACGTCAGGCCTGAGAGATACCACACAACGGGACAAGGCGCCTCCCGCGCCTGCGGAGGTATGAAAACGGCAAAAGTCATGTCGCAACGGCAACTCGTCGACAAATGGGAATAGACGCCCTGCACGCCGCCATGGGCCTTCGTTTGAGAGATGATTTTCATGTGTTCTCCACGTTGCGGGTCGGATGACGGTCGGCCCCACCACTGCCACCCAGCG
>NZ_RZTF01000176.1:12265-12494 GCF_004023175.1 Mesorhizobium sp. M7A.F.Ca.MR.362.00.0.0 | reverse complement strand
CCGGATACGGGTAACGCCTACGTCGCAAACTGTGAACTGATCGACGTCATCGGCGCCCTCCCCGCGCTGCCCAAGGGTGTCGAGGGTCTCCTGCGCGAGGCCCTGAAGGCCGAAGGCTTCGAGCTCTCGTCCTCGGGCAACACCAAGATCACGTCTTTCGTGCCGGCGGGGGCGCGCGACAACGCTTTGGTCTACAATGCCGGCCTGCTCGCTCGAGCAGTTACGAGGG
>NZ_RZTF01000176.1:0-12255 GCF_004023175.1 Mesorhizobium sp. M7A.F.Ca.MR.362.00.0.0 | reverse complement strand
TGAGGCGATGGGCGAAATGAAGGCCTGGGTCGAGGGCTACACCGAGAAGGTGGCCGGCGATGAGGTCGACATGGGCAAGGCTCAGACCAAGGTCGTCGACTTCCTCATGCGCGACGTCCTCGGCGACAAGCGCAAGGCCCTGCCCCTCGGCTGGGACGACGGCCTCACCGACGACGACAAGACCAAGCTCGGCATCGCCATCACTGACGAGAATGAGCAGTGGGACCGCGAGCGCCTCGTCTCCCATCTGACCAGCGAGTTCGAGCGTCACGTCACGCCGGACACGGCCGGCTGGATACGCGCCGTGGAGGTCGTGCTGGACCACGACCTGAAGGCGCTGGACGAGGAGTCGATCCTCAAGTTCATCGTCACGCAGTCCAAGGGCGCCTTCTCGCTCACGACGCTGCGTGGCGAGCTCAAGAAGCTGCGCCTGGGCGAGATCACCGGCACCGACCACACCGAGGTGGCGCGCGCCGCGGTCAAGGATCTGGAGGAGTTCGGCAAGCTGAAGTTCCACCAGGGCAATTTCTGGCAGTGGAAGGGCGCGGCCTGGAAGATCGTCGACCAGAACGAGTTCATCACCCACCTGTCACAGGAGTACGGCAAGCTGCCGGTCTGCAAGCGCTACTCCGACCTGGCCCAGATCGTGAAGCTGATGTCGAGCCTGCTGGCGGCTGACCTGAAGACGGTCACCGTGGGTGGCGTGAACTTTGCCAACGGCTTCCTGACCGAGGCGATGGAACTTCGGCCGCACTCGCCGGAGTATGGCTGCACCTACGTGCTGCCCTATCGCTATCAGGAAGACAGCCGCTGCCCGCTTTTTCTCCAGATGCTGGACGATTGTTGGGGAGAAGACCCCGATTACGGCGACAAGGTGATGGCGCTTCAGGAAGCTCTCGCGGTAACGCTCATGGGTATTGCACCGCAATATCAGAGGGCATTCTGCCTGATCGGACAAGCGCACAGCGGAAAGAGCCGGATTTTGGAGATCCTGAAGGGCCTGGTCCCGCACGGAAGCTTTTCCTCGATCCCTCCGACCGACTGGCACGACAAGTTCCTGCCGGCCGAAATGGCCGACAAGCTGGTCAACTTCGCGGGCGAGATCTCCGAGAAGCGTGACATCGCCGGCGAAATCTTCAAGCAGATCGTGTGTGGCGAGGTCATCACGGCTCAGCACAAGAATGCCAAGCCGTTCGACTTCAACGCCAGGGCGGCGCAGTGGTTCGCTTCCAACTGCGCGCCCAAGACCAAGGACACCTCGGACGGCTTCAACCGTCGCTGGCTCTTCCTCGAGTTCCCGCGGCGGATCTCCGACGAGAAGAAGGTCATCGACATCGATCAGATTATCCTGTCGGCCGAGCGCGAGCAGATCGTCGCCTGGGCGCTGTCAGCGCTGGTGCGTCTGAAGCAGAACAAGGACTTCACCATCCCGTCGAGCCACCGTGTGGTGCTCGATGACATGGCGAACCAGAACAACTCGGTGCGATATTTTTTGTCACAGAGCCCTCGTCTCAGAGTGGGAAAGCGCGAGCACGAGGGCATGAACTCTTCCAAGACCCGCACTATGGGGGATCACCTTTTCGACGAATACTGGGTTTTCTGCGCGCAAGCGGGGGGTGTCCAGCGTGTGCCCCGGGTGAGATTTCACGGATTGATGAAGGAGCTGGCGCCAAGCTTCAGGTTCGAACAGCTGAGAGAGATCCAGAATGGGGGCACCGACATCGTCTACAACTACGTCACACTTGTGGGGACGATGAAGTGATCACGATCGATGCTGACGAGTGGTGGGAATACGAAAAGTGGATCAGCTATGAGTGACAAGGCCGATCTCGAACTGCTGCTGGATGCGGTGTCCGACCACCTGGACATCGCATCCCAGTCGGGGTGCAGCGTCAACGAGATCATCGACTGCGTGGAGCAGGCGGTGGCCTTCTTCCTGCTCGACAAGATGTCGGTGGAGGATGCGTTGGAGGTGGTGCGGACTTCGGCCGCCCGCATGATGCTCCGGATCCCCGCGCTGGCTGGTGATCCGAACGCAAAACACTAAACTTCACTCTTCCTATAGTATCGCGTTTGACCCTCTCCCGTGTTCGGGACTAAGGATTGGGTCAAGAGACGCGGAAGAAAGGGCGCTCTTTGGAGCGCCCTTTTTTGTTATAACTAAGTATTAGAGTGCTATTACTTGGTTTTCCAAAAATTTTTGTAGAGTATGTGTGGGTCCATTCCCGCCGGCAAGCCTTAGAATACAAGGGAAAAGGGTGTACTCCTTCTCTTGTTGCTGGGAACCAGTGGGTTATCTTTGGTTATCGGCCGGTTAGGCCGGTGGCGGGGCCTCCGCCAGCTAGAGCCCCTCTCGCGAGGGGAGCAGCGGAGCCATGCCCAGACCGGAAGCTGCTCAATTGAGCAACACCAAGCCCCAAGCGGGGCGAGGACGGGACGGGTGCGCCTAACGGTCAACCTGCTCAATTGAGCAAATGGAGAGTGAAATGTCTGGATACACACTGGCGGGCGTCGCAGGGCGCATTCGCGACTTGGAGAACAAGACCAACGGTGCCTACTACGTAGGCGTGTGCTGGCTGGCCATGTGCCGCGATAGCGGCAAGGGCTCGAAGAAGCGCCTCGCCGACAAGGTGTTCGGTGTCGACAAGGGCGCGAAGGAAACCAGCACGTTCCGCAACGCATGGCGGATTGCTGAAAAGGCCTTTTCGGAAGGCTTCCCCGCCGAGCGCCGGAAGGCGGTTGTCGAACTGGCGCTGGATGAGGCGATTGACTACGCGGTCAACGCGCTTGAGTTGCACAAGACGGCGCTCAAGGTCACGAACATGAAGGACTATGAGGACGTATGCAAATACGCCTCGGTCGAGACCATGCCGCCGAAGGCTGAAGAAGAGCCGAAGGCCGAAGAGGAAAAGCCGAAGGCCGAAGGCGACGTCGACGCGGACGGCAAGGGAGACGCTGAAGAGGGCGTCGACGTGGTTGCCAATGTCAAACAGGCAATCTCCACCCTGTCCCTTGCGCAAGCCATTGAACTGGCTGGCTGGCTGGCAACCCACATCAATGCAGCACAGGCTGCAACGGAAGCCGCAACGGTGAAGGCCGAAGGCGGTCAAGAGTGGAACCCGGCCGACGAACTGGCCAAGGCCAAGGCCGAAGGCGAGGCCAAGCGCAAGGCCGCCTAAGCCCTACCCCAACCACCTGCCCCTCCCGCTCCGGCGGGAGGGTCACATCCTTGCGTATCGCGCATGTGGTGCGCGAGCGCCCTCATTAACGCGAGCTTAAACAGCCCAAAATCGCGAGGCCCAACGTGCGAATTCTGCCCGATCTTTCCCAGCCGAAAATGCAACGCGTCTTCGCCAAGGCCACGGTTGTGGAGCGCGAGGACGGCTTCTCGCAATCGCATTCGATGGCCGAGGTCGAGCATCGCGTCTGGAACAAGATGTCGAAGGAGCGCGTGAAAACGAGCACGCCCCTGCCCGAACCACGGGCGCAAATTTCGCGCCAGCACCAGGCCCCAATCCCCCGCAACGCCCGCCGGCTGTACTCGCCGCAGGATCAGCGCGGGGTCGAGACGCGGTTCGTCATCATGGATCGCCAAGAGGGCCAGGTGCTGGCGCGGGTGAAGGGCTCCGCCCTGCACTGTGAAAAGGAAGCCGAGAAGCTTGCTCGATCGCAAGGATGCGAGCTCGCCGATCTCAAGGTCATATTCGAGGGGGAACTATCATGATCCGCATTTCAATCGCCGCCAGCGCGTTGGCTGCACTCGTGAGCTGGATGTCACCACAGGGCGCGACAAGCTCCGAGCACCTCTACACGCTTGAGGTGGATGGGACACAGGTCTCGGCCGGCCCGAGCTGCGTGGCCGCGTGGCGCGCCGCTGACGGAGCCATCCCGGCCGGGTGGCGTGAGATCATCTGCTACCAGGTCCGGTGACCATCGAGCGCCTGCGCCACACCCTTTGACGGGTGTGGTGCAGCTGCTGCAACTGCTGCTTGCGGTGGTTGAGGGCTTAGGCCGTGGAGGTGGCGCAGGCGCGGTCCAAATCAGCGCTCTACCAAGTTTTTCAGTCACGCGTTCGCATGAGTTTTCCAGTTGCTTTTCGCAACCAGTTCAGGAGGACAATCAGATGATGCAACACCCATATTGGATGCCGGCCAAGACCGAACAGCGGCTCGAAGCCATCGAGAGAAACCGGCTGGAGGCCATTCGTTTCCTCGACGAGGCCAGGGGTCGCAGACCGGCCGGTAGGGTGCTCGAGGCAGTCGAACTCAAGCACTAGATCAAGAAACTTGGATAAGCTCTTCTAATCGTTGAGCTTTTTCCCTATATAAACTACTCTTTTTTCCTCTCCTTTCCCCCAACGCAAGGAAGAAATAAGCCTTACAGAATGGTATCCCTAATCACAGGGGGGCTGAAAAAGTTTAACTATAGTATGATGTTAAATATAGTCTCTCAAGTTTGGTACCATGGCTGTAAGGGTTATTCGTGAGCACCCAATGGCCCGACCCAAGACCACGCTCAAAGACCGAGTTGCCCGGCAATCGCACGAAGACGGTGTCCATCTGATCTGGGACGGTGCCATGCGTGGCGACCGGCCCCATCTCCACGACTTCGGCAACCCGGCCCGTGTCCTGCTCAATCTAGTCGAGCATCCCAGGATTTCAATCAGGCCCCTATGCCTAGAGCCCCGCTGCATCGAGCCCACCCACTGGGAGGTGAAGCATGAGCGTGACCACAAATACCAAGACCTGGCCAAGCCGGTATGGCGCGACCCTCGCGACACGACGGCCAGCCAGTTCAGCGACCGTGAGCTGGAAGAGATCAATGAAAACGCCCAACTCCTCCGCGACCAAGAGATCACGGAAGAGGACCTGAGCATCTTCCCGGCGCACATCAGGGCCGAGATCGTCGCCCGCGCCACCGCCTAGCCCTACCCCCAATCCAGCAACAGCAACAGCAACGCGCCCTGAGCGCCACGGAGAAGCACGTCATGGCGCAAGCGTCCGACCACTTCCTCAACGCCATGCGTCTCCTGACGAGGCTCAACTGCGCGCAATACCTCCTGTCGAACCTACGGAAGCGTCCGAACGGCGCGCTCAAGGCTCACCACCACGAACAGCTGACCAGGCTGTACGTCGCGGCGGTGCGGGGCGTCGATCCTGACCTAGTCAGACGCATCCATGACGCCGACTACCACGCTGTCCACGACGCCACGGCGGCCGAGCTCACCAACCAGCTCGACCAGATCATCGCGTTCGACCTCGACGGTGACGTCGGCGACCGCCTGATCGAGCGCTTCTTCCGCGCCTTCCATCGGATCGCCCTTCGCGTGCTGATCCCATGAACCACCTTCCGCTCGCCGCCCATCACTGGAGCATCGACCAGAAAATCCGCTACCTCGAAAACCACGCGGCGGCCGAAGACCGGGCCGCCGTCAGCGACAGAGAGTGGCCTCACCACCGAGCCCAGGCTCGTCGCGTTGCAGCTGAAATGCGTGCCCAAATCCAGGAGCTGAAAGCATGCTGATCCATTCCCAAGCCCGCTCAATCGCCGAAGCCCTCTGGGGCACAGGCGGCACCCATTCCGCCCGCACCAACCGGGCTGGTGCCTTCTACTTCTCGTGCTCGGGCCACGGAGGCTTCGTCATCGACGCCCGCTGCCTCGCCCACGACGAGTATGCCCGACTCTGCAAGCACGCCGAGCCCGAGCAGGCCCAGGACTACGGCAAGGCGATCATGCATTCATATCGCAAGCGCTCGTTCAAGGTCACGCCCACCCAGCTGGCCAACATGCAGGACTTCGAGTTCTTCCTGCTCGAAGAGGACTGCGCTTGGTGCCTCGCGCCACTCATGGCTGGCATCCACACCCTGGATGGCTACACGACCTGCGAGGTCGCCCAGAAGACGTTCGACCAGTGGATCAAGAAGGAGGCAGCATGAACCGGCACCTGTTCCACCCCGATGGCCGCCCGGTCAAAGTCGGTGACGAGGTCACCTCGTTCCGCGACGAGAAAGCCATCGTCACCGGTTGGGAAAAGACCGGCCGCAATCGCGTCTACGTGACGTGGGCCGATGGTGGCATCGGGTCTGAATATTACGTCTCGGTCTTCGATCTCACATGGGACAAGCCAAATGTACGTCACGACGCCCAGTGAGAACTTCGCCGAGCGTGAGGCCCAGGTGTCCAACTACGCGCCCAACCTCTGCTTCAAGGTAGGCCAGACGCATCGAGCCTATAACTGGGCCTGCACCCCTCGCGGCGAGTGGGACGAGGCCCAGGCCAAAGCCTATCGAGAGGGGTATCATGCTCCAGCTTCCGTCAGCTCTTGATGACCGCACGCTCCACTTCGTGAACCTCAACCGGTGGACGCGAGAGGGTAAGCCCGCCCAGTGGATGCTGGGCAAGTTCTGGCAGATCGACCAGAACATCTACGACGAATTCCTCAACATGCTGCCCCCGATCTACTGCGTGGGCGGCTTCAGGCTGTGTGAACGGCTCACCGACGACATCGCGTCCACCTTCCTCACGGTTGGCCCGCGTCTCTGGTGCGCCTTCACCAACCTCACCGATACCAGGCCCGAGAAGATGATTTCGCACATCGCTCGGGAGACCCAAAGCTGATCAATGAGTTGTTCCCCTTCCCAGGAAGGCGGCCGGCGATCAGCCAACATAGGAGGCCGCCATGAAGAAGTAACTGCACCATCAACTGTCAACCGGGGTCCACTAGGACCAAGACATAGCGCCCCCATCAACCACCGCTCATCCGAGCCACCTATGGCGCATCGGACTTCAACCAAATCTCTCAATTGGCCACGCCACCTAGTGACCTCCGGGTCATCGGAAGAGTGAGCCATAATACCCCTCGCTGAATGCGGGTCCTCCTCGACCTTAAACAGGGGCTGTTGAGCACAGCCTGATCAACCCATCCGCACCGCTGCGCGTGAAACAGCACCCTCTACCACTAGCCGTCGATCAATGGTGACACCCGTGGCCAACGAATGAGCGAGGGCGGCAAAGGCAGGTTCGAACCCTGCACGGCTAGTGGCCCCCTATCCCACCCGGAGAGCACCCATGCGCAAGCAGATCAATCATGCCAGGCGCCACGCCTGCTTCAGCGAGTCCGCCCTACGCCAAAACGGATACCACCAGATCGGCCGCGGGGCCTTCTCCAAGGCCTTCGTCCATCGGGACGCGCCTGATGTCGTCATCAAGGTCGGCAAGCTCTACAGCAAGCGCCTCGCCCTCACCGATGGCTTCCCGCACTTCGCCCAGCAACTGCTCGACGGCGAGATCACCAGCAAGTTCTTCCCCAAGGTCTATGACATCCTCATCGACGCTGCCCGAGGCCTCTTCTGGTGCATCATGAAGCGCTATCACAAGCAGCGCGGCGCCAAGAAGATGGCGGAGCAGATCAGCACCACGCACAAAGCCATCACCGGGTCCATCAGCGGCACCAAGCCGATCGGCCGCTTCCGCAAGGCGATGGAGAAGCTGATCGACGCCCGGTTCATCTCGGACATCCACGCCGGCAACGTCCTCTGGGACGCCAAGGGCACGCCGATCGTCATCGACCCGATCTGCATCACCCCGCGCTACCACAGGGATTTCTACGCATGATCACCCAGGAAACGTTCGACATCATCTATCTGGGCCTCCACGCCCAGGGCTGGGCGCGCTCCTTCGACAAGGACGTGGACCTGTGCATGTACCGAGGCCCGAACCAGCCACCTGATCCCCGACGACGTCTACCAGCCCGAGATGGATGACACCGTGAGCGGCGTCCTGTCTTGGAATGAGTTCCGCCTGCTCGATCTGCCCCATGGCACCGAGTTGACCCGCGATCAGTTCAACGAGATCCAGTCGCTCCACGACGAGGACAACCCGCCGGCTGAGAAGCAGGTTTCCTTTAAGGGGCTCGCCGACAAGTACGGCCTGACCATTCCGGTGCCCGAATGAAGAACTGGCGCACCTCAATCCACGACGTCAGCCCGCCCATCCACCACGACGACCTCCGCCCGTGCTGGTCCAAGATCGGCTTCGGCGGGGTCGCCATCGTCATCGGCCCAGGCCCAATCGCACAGCCGGCGCCCTCCGCCTACGTCCCCACCAGGAGCCCAACAAATGATCTCCCATGACCGAGTCCGCTTCACCCTGGATGACAGCGATGCCAACCGCGCCGCCACCTCGCGTGCAGCGCAGAAGGCCTTCGGTATGTCGTTCCCCCTCGCCTACGAGGCGCTGCGTGTCCAGAAGACCATCATCTGCCGGCCCAGCCAGTTCGCCCGGTTCCTGATCTACCGCTCGAAGGAGGTCTCGAACAACGGCTTCAAGCAATTCAACGCCGAGCTCGTCCCGGCGCCAGAGCACGAGATGGTGCTCGACGTGACGCGCAACGCAGCATGAACGTCGTCATCCCCTTCCCACCGCGCCTCGCGCCCAAGGAACCACTCGTGGCCCTGGGCAGGAACGGTCCCTTCAAGGCCACCGGGCTCAACGTCATGCAGGTGGTCGACTACGTCATGCTGGAGAACTGGACCAGCCAGGATGCGATCGGCCGCGGCCGAGTGGTCCTGCCGGCCGACCACAATGTCCTTCGCGACCTCGCGAACCATCTCAACAGGATAGCTGACAAGCTGCCCTGACCCCCTTCAGGTGCATCGCTCTCCTCCTGTGGGTCCACCAACCATCCACTTAACTGCAACGTTTGTTGGCCCGGTGTCGCACCTGCACCGAGGGCGTGGATGGTTGGCACCTCACCCAATTCTGGAGATCGCAATGCAAGTTCAAATCCCTGCCTACACCGACCGCTGGATGATGGGCGACCGCACCGGCACGATCGTCGGCGGCAAGAAGATCCCGTGGGAGAGCATCCACGAGAGCATCCGACCGCGAGGCTACAAGGCCGGCGACAAGGTCCATGTCTCCCGCGTCAAGCTCGACAAGTCGGGCAAGACCATCACCGTCATCAGTGAGGACTGCACATGACCACGATCCGCATCCACTTCTTCGACAGCACCGGTGACGCCTATGACGCGACCCAGTGCGACGAGGACATCAAGAACGGCGACGTGCTCGTTATCCCCACCGCATGCGTCGTGGGCCTGGCCGACACCTGGCCGGTCGCGGTGACCAAGCAGGCTGGCAAGCTCCACGTCCTGGCCGATGGGAAGTTCGAGACCTACCGCCACCAGTTCGGTGCCAACGCCGGCCAACGTGTTTTCACCGACGAGCAGATCAAGGTGGCCAAGGCCATCGCCACGGCGTGGGGCTTCGAATGACCGAATGGCTCCCTGAATGCCAGACCGACGCCCAGCGCGAAGGCTGGGACATCTTCGAAGCGTCGGGCTCGATGCTCAACGAAAACGGCGATCGCCCTTTCCAGCTGCAGGCTTTGGACGAGAGCGACAAGTTCGTCGGCGACGAGCGTGACAGCAAGGCTTGGGACCACGTCTACAACCTCGCGCATGTCGGCTCGCTGCTCCACCAACAGGCCCTGAACTTCCTCAAGGAGCACAGCCTGCCGGAGTTCGAGGCGATCATCCACGACTGCAGCCCTGACGGGCGCGAACTGAACGAGGAGTTCCAATGGCCCATGATCTGATGTGGTATCACTGGGTGGTCATCGTGTTGGCCGCCCTCGTCATTACCTGTGGTCCAGGGAGACCACACCGATGAGCTACTCCAGCGAACTCTCCCGCCGACTGCGCCACAAGAAGCCAATGACGGGCTTGTTCGGCAAGCTCACACCCACTCAGCAGCGCATGGCGTTGACCTATACCGGCCCCGAGACGATCGGGCCCGACTTCCCCATTGTCGTGCCTCCTCACCCACACAAATACCCCAACCACGCCGGCCACAAGGGTTCAGTGTTCGGTGGGGTCTGCAACCGGACGGCCTGCAACCGAACGCACGCCGAATTCTATAACCGCGGCACCTACGGCTACTACTGCGCCGAGGATGGCATCGCCATCAACCGCTACTCCGGCAAACATCCGCTGTGCATCGTGGTCGACCACGACCTGACGCATGACGAAATGGATGCCCACACCCGCACCATGTACGAGGAGATGCGATCGTGACCGATGCTCTGAGCCACATCGACAGCGACGGCAAAGACCGCCTGGTCAAGAAGATCAAGGTCGCCGCGGCCGCCATGGCCGATCTCTGGGACGAGCTCTACGAGCACGAGAAAGATGGCGAGTTCGACGACTCGGTCGCCATGGTGAGCGAGCTTGCTGGTCATGGCGGATCGTATCCCGCCAGCTACGATCGTTACGACACCGCGATCTGGGAAACGCTCGCCAAACACTGGAAGCCCTACTGATGGGCCTCGGACGCTGGAACGGCAAGCGACACCTGCCAATCACCTCTTTCGAGGGCAGCTGGGCACACCAACAAGCCTCCAACAGAGGTGCGAGTGCTGCAGCACGCGGCATTCCCTACGACGTCAACCCCTTCCCGCGTGGAACCGAACGGCATCTGGCTTGGAGCCAGGCGCACAACGGTTTTCGCGCCAACATTGCCCTCAAGGAGACGACATGACCACCATCACCCTCAACCGCACCGCCCTCAAGGCCCTGATCGACGCCGACCCCGAGTTCGAGCTGCAGCTCAAGAACAACGTCATCTCCGAGGTCGGCCGCCGCTTCTTCGAGAAGGATGCCAGGCGTGTCATCGCAGCGGCCGAGCCCGAGCTCTTCGCCCAGGCACTGAAGGGTGTCCAGCACGACCATGAGATCGTGGAGAAGATCAAGGTTGCGTTGTCTGCAGCGATCGTTCAGCGCGATCAGAACTACTGGACCAAGGTCAAACTCACCCCTGCGATCCAGAAGCTGATCGACGAAGCGGTGATCGAGGTGAAGAACCGAGCCATCCGCTCGGCACTTGATACGGTCACCACCGAAATCGGCACTCGCATCCAGGAAACCCTGGCTCACAACCTTGAACTTCTCAGCGTCGATGAGCGCATCCAGAAGCGTGTGGACCGCCTGGTCGACGCCGAGATCGACCGCCGTGCCGAGGAGAAGTTCAAGGCCCGCATGGCCGGCCTCCGAGCCGCTATGGCAGAATGACCCTGGCGCCGTGTCGTAGCTTCACGATGCGGCCCTCCTGCCCCTTCAGCGCCTCATCATAGGCCGCCCGGGCCACCCGAATATTCTTCGCCACCGCCAGCGTGTCATCCACTCGCAGATCGTCGTGACTCCACAGCTCAACGTGGAAGGCGAACTCTTCGATTGTGGGTGGACTGACGCGCATGGAATTAATTCCTACACCCTGAACGGATGGAGAACAAGGTGAAATCCTTCACCCTCGACGGCAAACGCCACAAGGTCCACCCCAAGGTCCCCATCCAGCAACTCCGCTGGCTGGTCGGCCGTCAGCACGTCACTGACCCCGACATCGAGATCGAGAAGTTGATGGACACTCGCACCATCGGCTGGCCCAGGGCAGCGGTCGACTCCGCGAAGCGCCTGGCCGTCTGGTTCCACCGCAAGAACCAAGACCTGGTGCGGGAGATGAGGCTGTGACCGAACTCCGCTCCCACGTCATGGTTCGAGGCGAGCCACGCTTCGACATGGTCGGGCAAAAACTGCCTGACCCCTTGCACGACACCGACGAGCAGATCAGCCCCGGCCTCGTGACCAGGCTCCATCGCTATGCGCTGAAGGAGCTGGAAGACAACGGCTTCGAAGTCTCAGCATGGCCTTGCGAGGTCTACACGATGGACGGCGATCAGCGCCCATCCCAGCGCTACTATTGCGTCGAATTCACTCACCCCAAGGGCGGCATGGTGGGCGTGCAGGGCATCATGACCCGGCACGGTTGGCCATTCCTGGATCACGGCTTCTGCGTCGACAGGGAGAGATCATGACCGTCCACACCTACAGCCGCTGGACCTTCAAGGCCTCCCGGCTCGCCCACATGGAAACAGTCGAGATCGACGACGTCAGCGTCTTCCGACAGATCGGCCTGCTCTCCAACTGGAACCGCGTCTCCGCCCGAGGCTTCGAAACCTCCGGCATCCTCTACCTCTATCACCCGGAGCACCCGAAATGAGCATTCGCCACAACTACCAGCGCTGCAAGCCGATCACGAACAAGAACATCGGCAAGAACCTGCTCAAGGGCGGGAAGAAGGAATACCCCGCGGCCGGCGCCAAGGAGCTGGCCCGGGCTGCGAAGCGGGCCACGAAATGATCTCGGGCCGCGCCGCGATTGAGGCTTTGGTCCCATGTGATCAATGCACGTTGCTCACCCG
>NZ_RZTF01000175.1:11966-12518 GCF_004023175.1 Mesorhizobium sp. M7A.F.Ca.MR.362.00.0.0 | reverse complement strand
GTTGAAGGCTTCGCCGGCGCGCAGGCTGCCAACGGTGACGATTGCCGGAGAGTGCACATCGGTCAGGCGACCGGGCAGGGCTTCTATCGCCAGCAGGATGCGCGCGGCGACGGGGAGTGGATTGATCGCCAGATGCGGCATCGCCGCGTGGCCGCCTCTTCCATGGACGACCATCTCGAAGCGATCGGCCGCCGCGGCCACCGTTCCGCGGTGGACGGCGATCTCGCCCAGCGGCCGTTCGCAATTGTGCAGCGCGAAGACTTCATCGCAGGGGAAACGCTCGAAAAGGCCCTCATTCAGCATGGCGAGTGCCCCACCTCGACCCTCCTCGGCCGGTTGGAAAATGAAATGCACGGTGCCGGCGAAGTCGGGCGAGCGGGCAAGCGCCGAGGCTGCGCCGAGCAGCATCGTCGTGTGACCGTCATGGCCGCAGCCATGCATCCTCCCGGGAATGCGGGATGCATGCGGCAGCGGCCGCGCCTCGGTCATCGGCAGGGCGTCCATGTCGGCTCGGATGCCAAGACTGCGACCAGCGCCGAGCCTGCCCCTGAG
>NZ_RZTF01000175.1:0-11956 GCF_004023175.1 Mesorhizobium sp. M7A.F.Ca.MR.362.00.0.0 | reverse complement strand
GCCCCTGAGCGTGCCGACGACACCTGTCCGTCCGACGCCTTCGGTCGTCTCGATGCCCCACGAGCGCAGTTTGTCCGCCACGAAACGCGCCGTCTCGAACTCTTCGAAGCCGAGTTCTGGATTGGCATGGAGATGCCGCCGCCAGGCCGTCATCTCGGTCTCCAACTGCTGCACCGATGGAACCAGTCTCATGCCGATGCCCTTGCGCGGAGAGTTTGCGAGCGGCTCTGAAGGATGGCGATGACACCAAGCAGGGTCGCCGAGAATGCGATCAGCAGCACAGCGACGGCCGCGATGGCAGGGCTGATGGACTCGCGAACCCCGGAGAAGATCATGCGAGGCAAGGTTCGCTCCGCGCCTGTCGAGAGGAAACTTGCGACGACGACTTCGTCGAAAGAGATGATGAAGGCGATGATGGCCCCTGTAATGACGCCCGGCGCTATCAGCGGCAGCACTACCTTGAAGAATGTGCGCATGGTGCCGGCGCCGAGCGATGCCGCCGCGCGAACCAACGTCCGGTCGAAGGTCGAAAGGCTGGCGACGACAGTCGTCAGCATCACAGGCACGGCCATCGCCGTATGCACCAGAATAATCGATAGCTTGTTGCCGACGAGTCCCAGTGTGGCGAAGAATGAAAAGGCCGCGACGCCGACGATGACGACTGGCGTCACCAAGGGCGCGGCGATGATCGCGTAGAGGATTCGCTTGCCGGCAAAATCGCCCCAGGCGAGCCCGATCGCCGCAGGTATGCCGAGCAGCAACGCCAGAACCGTGGTGAACAGCCCGATGACGACCGAGTTCCACAGTGCGTTCGGCCAACGCTGGTCGACCCACAGTTCGGCATACCAGCGCAGCGACCAGCCCGGCGTCGGAAATGCCAGCGAATTGCTCGAGGTCAGCGACATAGGGATCACGATCAGCAGGGGCAGGATGATGAACGCCAGCAACGTCGCCGCGTAGGCATACATCAGCCACTTCCGGAAGCGGTCGGCGCTCATGCGACATGCGCCTTGCGGCGGAAGAGGACGGACGCCGTCCAGAACAGCAACGCAAACAACACGAGGATCATCAGCAGTTGCAGCGAAAGCGCTGCACCCATGCCCCAGTTCAGTGTGCTGTTCGTGTAGAAAGCTATGTAGCTGGAGATCATCTGGTCGGTCGGCCCGCCGACAAGCGTCGGGGTGATGTAGTAGCCAAGTGCGAAGACAAAAACGATCGCCCCGCCGGACAGGATCCCTGGCAGGATCAACGGTAACTGCACGCGGCGCCACGCCGTGAGCCACGGCGCACCCAGCGACAGTGCCGCGCGCATGTAGGTGGTCGGAACCCGCCGCATGACAGCGACGACGGAGAGCACCATCATAGGCAGCAGAACCTGAACCATCGCCAAATAGAGCGAAAAGCGGGTGTAGATGAGGTCGAGGGGTTCGCTGACGATACCCAATCCGAGCAGAGTGGAATTCACGGGGCCGTTCTTCTGCAGCACGATGATCCAGATGACGGTGCGCACCAGCAGCGACGTCCAGAGCGGAAACAGGATCAACGCGAACATCAGCTTCGACCAGGCCGGGGGCGCGCTGACAATTGCCTGCGCCAGCGGCACGGCGAGCACCGCGCAGATGACGGTCACCACGATGCTGATCCAGATCGTACGCAGCAGCGCGTCGACGAAGATGGCGCGGTCGGCGGAAACGGCTTCGATCGAATTGTCCGCGCCTCGCTTCAGGTCCAGGCTCGCAAGCAGATAATAGTCCGTTCGCGCGCTTTGCTGACGCGCTATGACCTGCCAGAGATCGATGTTTTTCCAGCCGGCCTGTTTGCCGAGCACCTCGTCGCGCACAGGGCGCATGTCGAGCTTGCCGTCGGCCGCATCCTTTGCCGTCTTGATGACGAGGAAACGGCTGCCGACCACGCGCTGGTTCACGAGTTGCGCCAGGACGCCTTCCTTCCCGGCGCGCCGCGCGTCGGCCAAATCCTCGACGAGTGCTGCAAAGACGGGTTCGCCAGGCAGGCCGCTATCCGCATTCCAGCCCGCCAGAGCGGCAATTGTGCGCGGCAGGTTGTTCGAGAAATCCGAGTTGTCGACGGCCAGAGCGAGGAAGCGCGCTACCGGCCACAGAAACAGAATGACGACGAACAGAATAAGCGGGGTCGTCAACAGGGCGAGCATGCCGCCCCGTTGGCGCCGCTTCATAGCCGGCTTTGTCCCGACCAACATGCCTGGGTTACTTCGCGAGCCAGGCCTTGAAGCGTTCTTCCAGTGCTTCCTTGTGCTCGGTCCAGAAGTCGTTGTCATAGGAGGCGCCGTACTGAAGGTGCTCCGGCGACGTCGGCAGGTTGGCCTTCCAATCCGCGGGAATGAGGTCGGCGGCTTCCTTGCGGCCGGTGCCATAGGCATAGAGTTTCGAGAAGCCGGCCTGGTTTTCAGGGATGGAGAACCACTTGAGGAGATCCAGCCCGGCCTGCTGGTGCGGCGCGCCCTTCACCACCGCCCAGTAGTCGGTGCCATAGAAGAAGCCAGCGTCCCATGCGATCGCATAGGGCTTCTTCTCGTTGATGGCTTCGTTGGTGATGCGCGCATTGAACGCGTCGCTGAGAGCCACTTCACCACTGTCGAGGTTCTGGATGCCCTGCGTCGTTGTGGACCACCAGACGACGTGCGCCTTGATCTTGTCGAGCATGGCGAAAGCCCGGTCGACGCCTTCCGGCGTGCCCAGCACCTTGTACATGTCCTCGCGCTTAACGCCGTCGGCCATCAGCGCGTTTTCCAGCGTGAACTGCGCCTGCTGGTAGAGACCGCGCTTTCCCGGAAATTTCTCGACGTTCCAGAAATCCGCCCAGCTCTTCGGCGCGGCGTCACCTTTGTAGACCTTCGTGTTGTAGGCAAGGACCGTAGCCCAGGTGTCGGATGCGACGCCGCATTCGTGCAGGGTGCCTGGGAGATAATTCGCCGCGTCGCCGGTGATCTCGGGCGTCAGCGGGACGAACAGGCCTTCGGCGCAGCCGACTTCCATGGCGGGCGCTTCGACCGAGACGACGTCATAAGTGATGTTGCCTGCCTGCACCTGGGCACGCACCTTGGCGACCTCGCCGCCCCATTCTTCCATGACGATCGGGACCCCCGTCTGTTCGGTGTACTTGTCCCAGACTCCATCCTTGTAGGCCTTGTCCCATGTACCACCCCAGCCGACCACCGTGACGGGGTCGGCCGCGGACGCGGCCAAAGTCGAGGTCGCGAGGCAGATCGCGGCGGCAGATACGGCTTGCAGATAAGTCCTCATTGCAGTTCCCCTTTCTTATCGTTGTAGATTTGATCAAATTTCAAACGCAAAATGGATTGATTAGCAATAAGAATTTGCGATAGGGTCCAAAAAAGTTGAAAAGACGAGGGGATTTGATCGAATGCTGCAAGGCACTAGAGACCTGCGCGCCAATGTCAGTCTCGCTGCTGTTCTGGATGAGGCCCGACAGCGTTTCGCTGACGCCAACCCGAACAGCCGGGCGCGTCAGAACGAGGCCGCGGCATCGTTGCCGGGTGGCAATACGAGGGCTGTTCTATGGTATCCGCCGTTCCCCGTATCGTTTGTTTCCGGCGACGGCTGCAGGGTCACCGATCTCGACGGCCATACCTATGTCGACCTGGTCTCGGAATACAGCGCCGGTTTTTACGGCCATTCCGACAAGGCGATTTCGGCAGCCCTTGTGGACGTAATACAGGGCGGCATCATGCTGGGCGCCCCCAACCGCTACGAAGCGCGCCTTGCAGCGGCGGTGGTCGACCGTTTTCCAGCCATCGAGCGCGTGCGCTTCTGCAACTCGGGCACCGAGGCGAACATCATGGCGATTTCCGCCGCTCGCGCCATCACAAAGCGTTCGAAGATACTCGCGTTCCGCGAGGGCTATCACGGTGGCGTACTCACCTTTGCGCATGGCGGCTCGCCGCTCAATCTGCCGTTCCCCTTTGTCTTCGCCGACTACAACGATAGTGCAGGCGCCGTGGCGCTCATCAAGGAACAGGGCGACGAGCTTGCCGCCGTCATCGTCGAGCCGATGATGGGCGGCGGCGGCTGCATCCCGGCGACGCGTGAGTTCCTGGAAGCGCTGCGCGCGGCGACGAAGGAGACCGGCGCGCTGCTGATTTTCGACGAGGTGATGACCTCGCGCCTCGACTACCGCGCGCTCCATGGCGCACATGAAATCTTTCCCGATTTCGTGACGCTCGGCAAGTATATCGGCGGCGGCGCCAGTTTTGGCGCATTCGGTGGACGCGCCGACCTCGTCGATCGCTTCGATCCGGCTTTGCCCGGTGCGTTCTCGCATGGCGGGACGTTCAACAACAATATTCTCAGCATGGCTGCTGGCTTCACCGGTCTGACCGAGGTGCTGACGCAAGAGGCGAGCCGCGCCATCAATGCGCGCGGCGATCGCTTGCGCGAAGCGATGAACGTCTCCCTTGAAAGGCATGGCGTCGAGGGCATCGTCATAGGGCGTGGGTCGTTGATGAACCTGCATTTCGTCAGGGGGCCGGTGGACACTCCGGCGCGGCTCGACGATGCCGATCCTTCGGTGATTGCGCTTTGGCATATCGAAATGCTGTTGCGAGGGTACTACGTGACGCCGCGCGGCATGCTGGCGTTGTCACTGCCATTTGGCGACACCGAACTCGACGGCTTCGCCGGCGCATTCGACGATTTCCTGTCGAGCAACCTCAAAATACTGCCGCGCCGGACAAACTGATGCTTGATCGCAAGAATGCCAGTGCCGGCTCAGCCGCGCAAAAGACAGCTCATGTTCGTGTCCATACGGGCTTGAAGGAAGCACTGATGAACGGTGACTTCCTGCCCGGCCAAAGACTGGTCGTGCGACAGCTTGCCGAACAGTACCGGACCAGCGCCATGCCGGTGCGCGAGGCCTTGCGGCAACTCGTCAGCGACGAGGCAATGTTCGACCACCCAAATCGGGGCGTCATCGTCCCCGAGGCCACGGTGGCGCGTATTTCGGATCTGGTGCGTGTGCGCTGCAGCGTCGAAGGAACGGCGGCCGAGTGGGCCGCGACGACCATCACGCCCGAAGAACTCGATGAATTGGCGAAGCTGAACGGGCTGATGCGCGAATGCGTCGAGAGCAATGTCATGGCTAGCTATCTCGGCTTGAACAGGCGCTTCCATTTCACGATGTACCATGCCGCGCGGTCACCTCTCATCCAGCAAATCATCGAGAAATTGTGGCTGCAAGCAGGACCGTTCTTGAACATCGTCCGCTCGGACGTGACCTACGGCCTGGGCCTGGACCATCACGACGAAATGCTCGCGGCGCTGCGTCGCGCCGATGGCGCGGCTGCGCGCAAGGCGCTGGTGGCCGACCTGCGCGAGGCCGCCGACATCATTCTTCGCGCCGCCGCGGCGGCTGAGGCTCAACCTGCGCGCAAACGCCCGGCTTCGGCACGCCGTGATCCCAAGGCGCAGGCGCGGTGATGGGCGGATCCCCGCGTGGCCCGGTTCATGTCGAGTTTCGTGGCGTCAGCAAGCGCTACGGGCAGACGGTCCAGGCGGTGCGTCAGCTCGACCTGGAAATCATGCGCGGCGAATTCCTGACGCTGCTGGGGCCTTCCGGGTCTGGCAAGACGACGGCGTTGATGATGCTTGCGGGGTTCGAAGATACGACCGAGGGCGAAATCCTCATTGACGGTCAGCGCATCGACAACGTTCCCGCCAATCGTCGCGGCATCGGCATGGTGTTCCAGAACTACGCGCTTTTCCCGCACATGACGGTCGCCGAAAACCTGGCTTTCCCGCTCGAGGTCCGCAAACTTGGCCGCGACGAGGTGACGCGACGTGTCAGGAACGTTCTCGACATGGTCCAGTTGCCCGAATTCGGCAACCGGCGTCCGGCGCAGCTTTCGGGTGGGCAGCAACAACGCGTCGCGGTTGCCCGCGCCCTGATCTTCGAACCAAATCTTGTCCTGATGGACGAACCGCTCGGCGCCCTCGACAAGCAATTGCGCGAGCAGATGCAGTTCGAAATCAAGGATATCCATGCCCGGCTCGGCGTCACGTTCGTTTATGTGACACACGACCAGACCGAGGCGCTGACCATGTCGGACCGGATCGCGGTGTTCAGTGCCGGCCGCATCGAGCAGCTTTCGACACCACGCGAACTGTATGAGCGTCCGACGGGCAGCTTTGTGGCGAGCTTCATCGGCGAGAACAACCGCATGTCCGGCACCGTGCTTGCCGGCGGTGAAAACGGTGGCGTGGCCGTCCATCTCGACGATGGCGATCTGGTGTTGAACGCCATTTCCCCTGGCGCGACGCCCCCTGCGGGCGCCAGGGTGACGCTGTCGATCAGGCCCGAGCGCATGTCCTTATTGCACGATGGCTCCACCGCCCTCAACGTGATTGCGGCAACCGTCGTTCAGTCCGTCTATGTCGGGGATCACATCCGGCTCGTCGCTGTGACGGCGGGCGGCCTGAAATTCATTGTCAAGCTTGCCGCATCGTCGTCTCGGTCCGAACTCAATGCGGGCGAGGCGGTTCGATTGGGCTGTGGTCGTGAGGATTGCCTCGCGCTCGAGAGATAACAACAAAAGGCAGACAAGGGAGAGTTCAACAATGAAGAAATCGCCGAAAGTCGTCATCACCTGTGCGGTCACCGGCTCGATCCACACGCCGACGATGAGCCCGTATCTGCCGATAACGCCGTCCGAGATCGTCGACGCCGCCGTCGGAGCAGCCGAAGCCGGAGCGTCGGTGATCCATCTGCATGCCCGCGATCCGGAGACCGGCAAGCCTACCCCTGATCCAAAGCTGTTTATGGATTTCCTGCCGCGCATCAAGCAGCAGACCGACGCCGTGATGAACATTTCCACCGGCGGCGGGCTGAAGATGACCCTCGAAGAGCGCCTTGAAGCCGCCCACGCTTCGAAGCCGGAACTCTGCTCGCTCAATATGGGATCTATGAATTTCGCCCTGCACCACATCGCGCCGAAATACACCGACTGGAAGTACGACTGGGAGAAGGGCTACCTGGAAGACACAAAGAAGGGCATCGTCTCCAACACGTTCGAGCAGATCGAGCGTATCATCGTCGAAGTCGGCCAGGCCTATGGCACGAAGTTCGAGTTCGAGTGCTACGATGTCAGTCACCTCTACACGCTTGCGCACTTTCTAGACCGCAAGCTGCTGAAGCCGCCGCTTTTCGTCCAGACGATCTTCGGGCTGCTGGGCGGAATCGGCGCCGACCCAGAAGACATGATGCACATGCGCAGGACGGCTGATCGGCTGTTCGGAGACGACTATCTCTGGTCGATCCTTGCCGCGGGCAAGCACCAGATAAATCTCTGCACGATGGGCGCGATCATGGGCGGCAATGTACGGGTCGGTTTGGAAGACAGCCTCTATGTCGGCAAGGGCACGCTCGCTAAGAGCAATGCCGAACAGGTTGCCAAGATAAAGCGCATTCTCAACGAGTTGTCGCTCGAAATCGCGACGCCCGACGAAGCCCGTCAACTGCTGGATCTCAAGGGCGCAAACGAGGTCGGGTTTTGACGCCCGGCATCGAAACCTATGTCGGCGTCGTGCATCCTTGGATGTGCGACGCGATGGGCCATCTCAACGTTCGTCATTATGTGGCGATGTTTGATGACGCCAGTTTCCAGTTGCTGGGCAGGATTGCCGATCCTCGTTTGACGCCGACCCTCGGCTGGGCGGATGTGAGGATGGAGATCGACTACGTGCATGAAACCGCAGCGGGAACCCTGGTCACCGTTCGCAGCGTTATAGAAAAGCTTGGGAAATCGTCGCTGACTTATCTACATGAAATGCGCGGTACGCTGGACGGAGTCCTGCATGCGCGCATGCGCACCGTAACGGTGCGCTTCGATCTTCAAGCGCGGAGCAAGATCGAAATCGAAGGCGAAGCCCGGCAGGCGAGCGCGAAACTCCCGAGGGGTGAAGCCGATACGCGTGGGTGACGGCGAGAATGTCCGGTGACGGCATCGTTAGCCGCATTGGCGTCACTGAGCGAGATGCTGTAGGTCGCTGAAGGCTTTTACTCGCCCTAGGAAGGTCAGATATAGCCGCTATCGCACAGGACACCGCATTGGGCAGCCCGCCACAATCGGCCATTGCGTACGATAGTGGGTTGAAGTGGTAGCGGGAGAGGGACTTGAACCCCCGACCCCAGGATTATGATTCCCGTGCTCTAACCAACTGAGCTACCCCGCCAGGGCGGCGAAAGGCCCGAAATCCGCCTCAAATCGAAAGGCATGTCGGGGGCGTTCGCCAAGGTCGCGCGGATATAAGGTTGGGAGGGTGAGCCTGTCAAGCTTCGAAGCAACCGGCTTGCCGGCTTATCGTCATTATCGAAAAGCTTTGCCGTGCGGACATTTGGTTGCCGCCGCCGGGGTTGAGTTCGAAGGGGCACGTCGCTATGTCTCGGCCACGAGTTTTTAGAGTTTGAAACAGATGAAGCCGCGCATAGCAGTCCTCGGTTGCGGATACTGGGGCAGCAACCACATCCGCACTCTCAAGGCGCTCGGCGCGCTGTACGCGGTCTCCGACACCAACCGGGCCCGCGCAGAAGGCTTCGCCAGCGAGCAGGACTGCCTGGCGATCGAGCCGGACCAGTTGTTCGTGCGTGACGATATCGACGCCATCGTCATGGCGCTGCCGCCGCAATTCCATGCTGACCTTGCCGTGCGTGCCGTCACGGCCGGCAAGGACGTGCTGGTGGAAAAGCCGATCGCGCTGACTGTTGCCGACGCCGAGCGTGCGGTGCAGGCGGCCAAGGACAATGGCCGCGTCTTCATGGTCGGCCATGTCCTGCGGTTCCACCCCGCCTTCGAGACGCTGAAAGGGCTGATCGACAAGGGCGAGCTCGGCGAAGTCCGCTACATCCACTCGCACCGGCTCGGCCTCGGCAAGTTCCACACAGAGAACGACGCGCTGTGGGACCTGGCGCCGCACGATCTGTCGATGATCCTGGCGATCACCGGCACAGAGCCGATCGAGGTGCGCGGCGAGGGGGCCGCTCTGCTCGACAGTCTCAGCGACTTCGCGCATCTGCACATGCGCTTCCCCAACGGCCTGCGCAGCCATCTCTTCACCTCGCGTCTCAATCCCTATCGCGAGCGGCGGCTGACCGTGGTCGGCACCAAGGCGATGGCGGTGTTCGACGACGTCGAGCCATGGGAACGCAAGCTTGCCGTCTACCGTCACGCGGTGTGGCAGGACAGCGGCCAATGGGCCTTCACCACCAATGAACCCTCCTATGTCGCGGTTGCCCAGGGCATGCCGCTGACACGCGAGCTGGAGCATTTCATCCAGTGCATCGAGACGCGTGCCGAACCGCGTACCAGCGGCGAGGAAGCCATCAGGGTGCTGCGCATCCTGACCGCCGGCACGGTCACCCACACCAAGTCCAATTCCTGAGCGCGGATTATTCGGCGGGAATCTTATTCGGCAGGTATCTTATTCGGCAGGTATCTGGGCCGGCCTGGCGGCAAGCCGGGTCAGCATCGCCTCGGCCTCGGCGCCACGCTCCGAACGCTCGATGAAGCCGCCGCCGAACACGCGGGCTTCGTTGCCGTCATCGGAGTAGAGCACGCAGGCCTGGCCCGGCGCGATGCCGGACTCGCCGTCGACCAGTTCCACCCAGGTGGCACCGGCACGATGATGCAGCACGGCCGGGCGCGGCGGTCGCGTCGAGCGGACCTTGGCGAACAGCTCCAGGCCGCCAGCAGGGACGTCTGTGAGCGGTCCGTCGCCCAGCCAGTTCATATTGCGCAGATAGATCTTGTGCGTCTCCAGCGCCTCGCGCGGGCCAACCACGACGCGAGCGCGGTCGGCATCGAGATGGACGACGTAAAGCGGCTCGCCGGAAGCGATGCCGATGCCACGGCGCTGGCCGATCGTGTAGCGCAGGATGCCCTCATGGCGGCCGAGCACGCGGCCGTCGATGTGGACGATGTCGCCCGGATTGGCCGCGGTTGGCTTCAGCTTGGCGATGATGTCGGAATACTTGCCCTGCGGCACGAAGCAGATGTCCTGGCTGTCCTGCTTGGCGGCAACCGCCAGCCCCATCTCCTCGGCGATGGCGCGAACCTGGGGCTTCGACAGGCCGCCGAGGGGAAAGCGCAGATAATCGATCTGCGCCTGCGTGGTGGCGAACAGGAAATAGCTCTGGTCACGGTCGGCGTCGACCGGACGGTAGAGAGCGCGGTGGGCGCCATTGGCGCCGGAACGGATGTAGTGGCCGGTGGCCAGCGCGTCGGCGCCGAGCTCCTTGGCGGTGGCCAGGAGGTCGGCGAACTTCACCGTCTGGTTGCAGGAAACGCACGGGATCGGCGTCTCGCCGGCGACGTAGCTCTCGGCGAAGGGATCGATGACCGCCTTGCGGAAGCGTTCCTCGTAGTCGAGCACATAATGGGGGATGCCGAGCGTCTCGGACACACGGCGGGCATCGTCGATGTCCTGCCCGGCGCAGCATGAGCCGGCCCGGTGCGTCGCCGCGCCGTGGTCGTAGAGTTGCAAGGTGACGCCGACGACGTCGTAGCCCTCGCGTTTCAGCAGGCCGGCGACGACCGAGGAATCGACACCGCCCGACATGGCGACGACGATGCGGGTGTTTTCGGGACGTCCGGGAAGATCGAGACTGTTCATGATGCTTTCGTTCTGCGCGGCGCCTCAATGCCAATGTCGAGAATATAGGTCAAGCTTTACCGGCGCGCCAGCGTGCAGGGCGATTCACCGATTGCGGCCGATCTCCGCCAGGGGATGCATTTTCCCCGGCAAATCAGGGTTTGCGGGCAGATGTTTCAAATGCCGGCGAAAAGACTAACGCGGCGTTCATGATCCTTACCTAGTCATTAGGGTCTGCTTAGGCAATTTTTAAAGCTGTGGCGGTAACGTGGCGGGGATTGGGTCTTTGAGTTTTTTGTAGAGAGTACGATGACCGATCTGGTTAGACCGAGAGTCAAATATGTTATCGGGCCTGACGGCAGCCCTCTTACGATTGCCGATCTGCCGCCGACCAATACACGTCGCTGGGTTATCCGGCGTAAGGCGGAAGTGGTTGCGGCCGTGCGCGGCGGGCTTTTGAGCCTGGACGAGGCATGCCAACGCTACAAGCTCACCACCGAGGAATTCCTGTCCTGGCAGGCGTCGATCGACGAATATGGCCTTGCCGGGCTGCGCACGACACGCATACAGCAATACCGGCACTGACCGTTGCGAATTTAGACGAAGGGCGCGGCTAACCCCGCGCCCTTCGCGTTTTCCAAAACGCTTTTCGTTTCTGGAAGCGAGCCTTCTGGCGCTCAGACTGTCAATGCAACCTTGCCGATCGGCTTGGCGGCGAGGAAGGCGTGAGCGGCCCCCGCCTGGTCCAGCGGGAAGCTCTTCGCCACATGGACGGCGAGCTTGTTGGCATCGATCAACCGAGCCAGTTCCACCAGGCCCTCCCTGTCGGGAACGACGGACATACGCTCGACCCGAATGTCTCGCGCGCCGGCCTGGGTCCTGGTGTTGTCGCTGACATCGAGCAATGACACCAGCACGCCGCCACGCCTGAGCACCTTCAGCGAGCGTTGGGCGTGGTCGCCGCCCATTGGATCCAGCACCAGATCGATGTCGCGAACCTGATCGGTGAAATCGCCCTTGGTGTAGTCGAAGACCTCGTCGGCGCCGAGTTCGCGGACGAAATCGAGCTTGCCCGGGCTGGCCGTGGCGACAACGTAGGCGCCGCGCGCCTTGGCGATCTGCACCGCCAAATGACCGACGCCGCCGGCTCCTGCATGGACCAATATGCGCTGCCCCGATTTCAGTCCGCCGTGGCGAACAAGCCCTTGCCAGGCGGTGAGGCCGGCCAGCGGCAAGGCGCCTGTCTTGAGGTGGTCCGCGCCCTTCGGCTTCAGTGCGATTTGATCGGCAGGCACGGCAGCCAGCTCGGCATAGGC
>NZ_RZTF01000174.1:9680-12533 GCF_004023175.1 Mesorhizobium sp. M7A.F.Ca.MR.362.00.0.0 | reverse complement strand
GGTTAGGGGTGGGGGTAGATGCCGCTGTGACCTCTGGCGATTTCGTGTCTGCGACAACATTCCCCTCGCCCACCACCTTCAGCCGCACGATGGGCGAACCGATCGCCACCGTGTCGCCGATCTCGGCGCCCAGCCACAGGATCTCGCCGTCGACCGGCGACGGGATTTCGACTGTCGCCTTGTCGGTCATCACGGCGGCGAGCACCGTGTCCTCGCGTACCATGTCGCCGATCTTGACGTGCCACTCGACCAGCTCGGCCTCGGCGACACCTTCGCCGACATCGGGCAGCTTGATGATGTGTTCGCCCATCTCAGGCCCCCATGGTTTCAAGCAAGGCACGGCCGACACGGGCGGGGCCGGGGAAATAATCCCACTCCTGCGCATGCGGATAGGGCGTGTCCCAGCCGGCAACGCGAGCAACCGGCGCTTCGAGGTGATAAAAACAGTTTTCCTGCACCAGCGCCGACAGTTCGGCGCCGAAGCCGGACGTCAGCGTCGCCTCATGCACGATGACGCAGCGCCCGGTCTTTTTCACCGATGCGACGATCGTATCGAGATCAAGCGGCAGCAGCGTCCTGAGATCGATGATCTCGGCATCGATGCCGGTTTCCTCGGCCGCGGCCTGCGCGACATAGACCATGGTGCCGTAGGCGAGCACCGTGATGGCGGAACCCGGCCGGCGGATCGCCGCCTTGCCGAGCGGCACAGTGTAGTGGCCGTCGGCGACCTCGCCGAGCTCATGTTTCGACCACGGCGTCACCGGCCGGTCGTGATGGCCGTCGAACGGACCATTGTAGAGCCGCTTCGGCTCAAGGAAGATCACCGGATCGGGGTCTTCGATCGCCGCGATCAAGAGCCCCTTGGCGTCGTGTGGGTTGGACGGCACCACGGTCTTCAGCCCCGACACATGTGTGAACAACGCTTCCGGGCTCTGGCTGTGCGTCTGGCCGCCAAAAATGCCGCCGCCGGTCGGCATGCGCACCACGATCGGGCAGGTGAAATCGCCGTTCGAGCGATAGCGCAGCCTAGCTGCTTCCTGGGTCAGCTGGTCGTAGGCCGGATACATGTAGTCGGCAAACTGAATCTCCACGCACGGCTTCAGCCCATAGGCGGCCATGCCGATGGCCGAGCCGACAATGCCGGATTCGTTGATCGGCGCGTCGAAGCAGCGGCTCTTGCCGTATTTGGCCTGCAGGCCCTGCGTGCAACGGAAGACGCCGCCGAAGAAGCCGACATCCTCGCCGAACACGACGACTTTGTCGTCGCGCCCCATCGATACATCCATGGCATCGCGAATGGCCTCGATCATGGTCCGTCTCGGCATGGCTCAGACTCCCGCCTGCTGGCGCTGGCGTCTGAGATGCGGCGGCATCTCGGCGTAGAGGCCCTCGAACATGTCGCGCGTCGACGGCTTGCCGCCGGCATGCAGCGTGCCGTGGCTTTCGGCTTCCTTCTGCGCCGCGATGACCGTGTCGAGGATTTCCGCCTCGGCCTGCGCGTGCCGCTCGTCCGACCAGACGCCAAGCTGAATGAGATGGTTTTTCAGCCGCACGATCGGATCCCCGAGCGGCCAGGCGTCGGATTCGGTCTTCGGCCGGTAAGCGGACGGGTCGTCCGAGCTCGAATGCGCCCCGGCACGGTAGGTGACATATTCGACGAGCGTCGGCCCGAGATTGCTGCGCGCCCGCTCCGCCGCCCATTTGGCCACCGCATGGACGGCGAGATAGTCGTTGCCGTCGACGCGCAGCGACGGGATGCCGAAGCCGAGGCCCCTTGCCGCGAATGTGCCCGAGCCGCCGCGCGCAATGCCCTGAAAGGTCGAGATCGCCCACTGGTTGTTGACCACATTGAGCACGACCGGCGCCTTGTAGGTCGAGGCGAACACCAGCGCCGAGTGGAAATCGGATTCGGCCGTCGAGCCGTCGCCGATCCAGGCGGCTGCGATGCGCGAATCGTTCGAGATCGCCGAGGCCATCGCCCAGCCGACCGCCTGGATGTACTGCGTCGCCAGATTGCCGGAGATCGAGAAGAAGCCGTGCTCCTTCGACGAATACATGACCGGTAGTTGCCGGCCCTTCAGCGGATCCGCCTCGTTGGAATAGATCTGGTTCATCATCGTGACCATCGGATAGCCGTCGGCGATGAGCAGCCCTGCCTGGCGATAGGTCGGGAAATTCATGTCGCCCGGCGCCAGCGCCTTGCGGAAGGCGCAAGCCACCGCCTCTTCGCCCAGATGCTGCATGTAGAACGAGGTCTTGCCCTGCCGCTGCGCCATCTGCATGCGCGCGTCGAAGGTCCGCAGCGTCATCATGTGGCGCAGGCCGGCCAGAAGTTCCTCATCGGAGAGCAGGCCGGCCCAGGGACCGACGGCCTCGCCAGTGCGGTTCAGCACGCGGATGATCGAGAAGGCATGATCGCGGATGGTGCGCGGATCGACATCGATTTCGGGGCGCGGCACCGAGCCGGCCTTGGGGATCGGCACATTGGAAAAATCAGGCGTTCCGCCCGGCCGCACTTCCGGTTCCGGAACGTGGAAACGCAACATCCCAGCATCGGCCATGACCTTTGTCCTCCAATGTTGCCTGGTGTCGATATTTGCATATCTGCGCCGCCAGGCCAGTGCGAATTCGTCGGGTAGCCTGCGGACGTCGGTCCCGGCAGCGCCGGCCGATCCAGCCTCCCACGCACCAAGATGAAGATATGTCGGCGAAATTTCTTGTCGATGTTGGGCGCCGGCGCGCAATTAGACGCAAGATTGAGCCGGGTTTGCTGGCAGATAGGGTGATTGGGGAAGCGCGAAGCGTAATCTCCCTCCTTGAGGGGGAGATGTCGCCGAAGGCGACAGAGGGGGT
>NZ_RZTF01000174.1:2049-9670 GCF_004023175.1 Mesorhizobium sp. M7A.F.Ca.MR.362.00.0.0 | reverse complement strand
CTTTCGGCGCATAAAATGTCGCATCCAGTCGAACCGACCCCTCTGGCCTGCCGGCCATCTCCCCCTCGAGGGAGGAGATCACGCACACCCCGGTTCACCCCACGCCCGCATCATGCTAACCAACCCGGCATGGCACAGAAGAAAGCTTACGAGGTCGACGGCTGGCTCGCGAAGCCGGACCAGCGCATTTCGATCGTCCTGCTTTACGGCCCCGATCGCGGCCTCGTATCCGAGCGGGCGAAGGCATTTGCCGGCAAGACCGGCCTGCCGCTCGACGATCCCTTCTCGGTGGTCAGGCTCGAGGGTTCGGAGGTTGACCGCGACGAGGGCCGGCTGCTCGACGAGGCCCGCACCGTGCCGATGTTTTCCGACCGGCGGCTGCTGTGGGTGCGCAATGCCAGCGGCCAGAAGGCATTGGCCGACGACGTCAAGGCGCTGACGGCGGAGCCGGCGCGCGATGCGATCATTCTCATCGAGGCCGGCGATCTCAAGAAAGGCGTCGGATTGCGCGCCATCGTCGAGGCGGCCGACAGTGCCATGGCGCTGCCTTGCTATGCCGATGAAGCGCGCGACATCGACGGCGTCATCGACGCCGAACTGAGCAAGGCCGGCATGTCGATGACCATGGAGGCGAGACAGGCGCTGCGCCGCAATCTCGGCGGCGACCGGTTGGCCTCGCGCGGCGAGATCGAGAAGCTCGTGCTCTATGCACATGGCCAGAACGAGATCGGACTGGAGGAGGTCAAGGCGATGTCGGGCGACGTCTCCGGCGCCTCTTTCGACGACGCGGTCGACGCGCTTCTCGAAGGCAAGATCGGCGACTTCGACACTGCCTTTACCCGCCATTGCCAGTCCGGCGGCCAGCCTTTCCTGGTGCTGTCTTCGGCGATGCGGCAGTTGCAGCAGATCCAAATCATGCGCGGCCAGATGGAGTCCGGTAACCGCAACGCCGCCTCGGTCGTTGCCGCCGCCCGCCCGCCGGTGTTTTTCTCCAGGCGCAAGCTGGTCGAGAAGGCACTGGAGCGCTGGAGCACCGACGCGCTCGGCCGCGCGTTGACCCGGCTGCAGACGGCGGTGTTGCAGACACGACGGCGGCCGGACCTTTCCGTGGCGCTGGCACGGCAGGCATTGCTGGGGATTGCGGTGGAAAGCAGCAGGCTGGCGCAGCGCGCCTGATCTCCCCCCTCGAGGGGGAGATGTCGCCGAAGGCGACAGAGGGGGTCGTTGCGCGTGGAGCGCTGGCCTCCTCTTCGTTTTCACAAGGGCGCCGGCGCTTGGTGTGAGGCGACCCCCTCTGGCCTGCCGGCCATCTCCCCCTCAAGGAGGGAGATTAGCGGCGTCGCCGATTTTCCCAAAATCCGGCCTGAAGATAATTCGCCGGCTAATTATCGTTCCTGCTTCAGCCGCCTGCACAACTCATCGAGCTGTTCCAGCGAGCGATAGGCTACCCGCAGCACACCGCCTCTGCCCTTGTGATCCACCGAAACGATCATGCCGATCGTATCGGTCAACAGTTTTTCCAGCGCCAGCGTGTCGGCGTCCTTTTCGTCAGGACTTGGCGCCGGCTTGGCTTCCCTGGCGCTGCTGGTGCCGGCCGGCATCTGCGCCAGCGCTTCGGCCTGGCGCACCGAAAGTCCTTCTTCGACGATGCGCTTAGCAAGGCCGGCCGGATCTTCCGCCGTCACCAGCGTGCGGGCATGGCCCGCCGACAGCGCGCCGTCGACCAGCATGTCGCGGATCACATCCGGCAGCTTCAAGAGCCTGAGGGTGTTGGCGACATGGCTGCGGCTCTTGCCGATCACCTGGCCGAGATCGGCCTGGGTGTAGCCGTGCTCGTCGATCAGCTGCTGATACCCAAGTGCTTCCTCAACCGCGTTGAGGTCGGTGCGCTGGACGTTCTCGATGATCGCCAGTTCGAGCGCGGTGCGATCGTTGACCTCACGGATGATGACCGGGATCTCGGACAGCCCGGCGCGCTGCGCCGCGCGCCAGCGCCGCTCGCCGGCGATGATCTCGTAGCGTCCGGCCTGTGTCGGCGAAGGCCTCGCCACCACCGGCTGGACGACGCCGTGTTCGCGGATCGACTGGGCGAGGTCGGTCAGCTCGGCGTCGCCGAAATGCCGGCGCGGATTCTTCGGATTGGGGGTCAGGAACTCGATCGGCACCTTGCCGTCGGCGCTCATGCCCCGTTTTTCCGGCGCTACTGGGCGATCGATCTCGCCGATCAGCGCCGCTAGCCCACGCCCCAGTCTTTTTCTCGAAAGGTCTTCGCTCATCTTTATTCCAGTTGGCTATTCCAGGTCGTTTCGGTATCGAATCGGCTCTTGACTATGCGCCCGGCCTCATCAAGCGGCGCGTAACTTGCGCTCGCGGCGGATCACTTCCGACGCCAGTTGCAGATAGGCCTGGCTGCCCGAGCATTTCAAATCGTAGAGGATCGCCGGCTTGCCGTAGGACGGCGCCTCGGACACCCGCACATTGCGCGGGATGATGGTCTCGTAGACCTTGTCGCCCATATGCGCCCGCACATCCTGCACGACCTGGTTGGCGAGATTGTTGCGGCCGTCATACATGGTCAGCACGATGCCCTGGATGGTGAGATCCGGATTGATCGAGCGCCGCACCTGCTCGACCGTCTCCAGCAACTGGCTGAGGCCTTCGAGCGCGAAAAACTCGCATTGCAGCGGCACAAGAACGGAATCGGCCGCAGCCATTGAATTCAACGTCAAAAGGTTGAGCGATGGCGGGCAGTCGATCAGCACATAGCCAAAGGGTGCGCCGCGCTCGGTCGCAGCGCGCAGCGCGTTGCGCAGCTTGAGCACCCGGTCGGGCGCGGAGGCGATCTCCATTTCGATGCCGAGCAGATCGAGCGTCGACGGCACGATCGACAGGCCCGGCACGGCTGTGGGGATGGCCGCGGCTTCCAGCTCCAGCTCGCCGGTCAACACGTCATAGGACGACACCGTCCGGTCCTTGCGGTCGATGCCCAGACCGGTGCTGGCATTTCCCTGCGGATCGAGATCGACGATCAGCACCTTTTCGCCGATCGCAGCCAGCGCGGTCGCCAGATTGATGGCGGTCGTCGTCTTGCCGACACCGCCCTTCTGGTTGGCTACGGTGATGATTCGGGGGCCATTCTTCATCATGGGTTTATGCCAGAAATTCATTTTGGGCGCCAAATCGCCTGTCAGTGACGGATCAGACAGGTCGCAGGTTGGACAATTCCAGGATGACGCCGCCAACGTCGGTCACACTTGGATGTTCTACCAGATCGAAGGACCATCGGTGAACGCTTTCTTGCACTTCGGTGCGGTAATCCCGGCCTTTGTGGAACAGGCCGCGCGCGCCCGAAATCAGCCAGGGCGCCGACAGGTCCAGCAAGGTCGAAAGCGGAGCCAGCGCCCGCGCCGTGACGATTTGCGGCGTCGAAACCAGCGCATGGCTGTCATCGATGCGGCGCGCCACGACCCGCGCCGGCAGGCTGAACTGGCCGACGACGGTCTGCAGGAAGGATGCCTTTTTGCGATTGCTTTCAACCAGATCGATGCTGGCGCCGTCGCGCTCGGCAAGCAGGAAGGCCATCACAAGGCCTGGAAATCCGCCGCCCGAGCCGAGATCCACCCAGCGTGTGGCTTGAGGCTCTATGCGCGCGAGCTGCGCGCTGTCCAGGATATGGCGCTGCCAGACATCGCCCGACGTCGACTGCGCCACCAGATTGATGCTGCGGTTCCATTTTTGGAACATCTGCTCGAACGCCACCAGCCGATCGAATGTTTCACGTGAAACCGGGCCTGCCGCGTCCTGCAGGCTCCCTAGGGAAATACTACTCACGCAACATCCTTTTGTAGGCGCTGGGCGCTCTCTGCATGGCGGACATGCGCGACAATGATCGCCAGCGCCGCCGGCGTCATGCCTTCCATGCGCTGGGCATCGGCGATGGAGCGCGGCCGCCGCGCATGCATCTTCTGCTTCAGCTCGTTCGACAGACCCGGCACTCCGGCGAAATCGACCGTCTCGGGGATCAGCCGGCTCTCCTCATGCCGGATCTGCGCCACGTCGGTCTTCTGGCGGTCGAGATAGACAGAATACTTCGCTTCCGTCTCGAGGCGCTCCGCCGTCTTGCCGTCGATCGCCGCAAAGCGCGGATCGACGCCAGCCAGCCAAGCGACGTCGACGTCGGGATAGGAAAGCAATTCATAGCCGGACCGGCGCACGCCATCCCGGTTGATGTCCAGCCCGTGCCGCGCCGCCTCATTCGGCGTCATGGCGAGCGACTTCGCCAAATCCCGCGCCTCATCCAGGCTTTGCATGACCTGCCCGTAGCGCTGCATGCGCTGTGCCGAGGCGATGCCCAGTTTCGCAGCCAGAGGCGTTAGTCGCTCATCAGCATTATCGGCACGCAGCGATAGCCGGAACTCGGCCCGTGACGTGAACATCCGGTAGGGCTCTGCGATGCCGCGACTGGTCAAATCGTCGACCATCACGCCGATATACGCCTCGGTGCGGCTGAGCACGATTTGCTCGCTCCCCGCCGCCCGCCGCGCCGCATTGAGGCCTGCGAGCAGGCCTTGCCCGGCTGCTTCCTCATAGCCGGTCGTGCCGTTAATCTGCCCGGCGAGGAAGAGACCACCGATGCGCTTCGTCTCCAGCGTCTGATGCAGTTCGCGCGGATCGACATGATCATACTCGATGGCATAGCCGGGCTGCAGCATGATTGCGCGCTCCAGCCCCGGAATGGTTTTCAATATATCGAGCTGCACATCTTCGGGCAACGAGGTGGAAATCCCATTGGGATAGACGGTATCATCGTCCAGCCCTTCCGGCTCCAGAAAGATCTGGTGCCCGTCCCTATCGCCGAACTTGACGACCTTGTCCTCGATCGACGGGCAATAACGCGGCCCAACGCCCTCGATCGAGCCGGAATACATGGCCGAGCGGCCGAGATTGGCGCGAATCAGCTCATGCGTGGCCATCGTCGTGCGGGTGATGCCGCACTCGATCTGCGGCGTGGTGATGCGGTCGGTCATCAGCGAGAACGGCACCGGATCCGCATCCGCGGCCTGGCTTTCCAGCGTCGTCCAGTCGATGCTCCGGCCATCGAGCCGCGGCGGCGTCCCGGTCTTCAGCCGTCCAAGCTTGAAGCCTGCGCGGTCCATCGTCGCCGAGAGCCCAAGACTGGCCTGCTCGTTCATGCGGCCGGCGACAATCTTCTTCTCGCCAATATGAATAAGCCCACGCAGAAAAGTTCCGGTCGTCAGCACGACCGCGCCACAGCCAAGCCGCCTGCCGTCGGCCAGGAGAACAGCCGTGATCCGCCCATCGGCGATCTCAAAATCCAGAACCTCGCCTTCGACCACGTCGAGATCGTTCTGCTGCCGAATCGCTTCCTGCATGGCAAGGCGATAAAGCTTCCTGTCGGCCTGCGTACGAGGGCCGCGCACGGCGGGACCCTTGCGGCGGTTGAGCAGGCGGAACTGGATGCCGGCCGCATCCGCCACGCGCCCCATCAGGCCATCCATGGCATCAATCTCGCGCACCAGGTGGCCCTTGCCGAGCCCGCCGATCGCCGGATTGCAGGACATGACCCCGATCGTATCAAAGCGCAGCGTCACCAGCGCGGTCTTGGCACCAGCGCGCGCGGCAGCGCTGGCCGCCTCGCAACCCGCGTGACCGCCGCCCACCACAACCACATCATAGTGATTGGTCATCACAAACTTCCCAGATTCGAATGATTGAGGGACACATGTCCCTGCGAGGCTTGGCTGTCAAGAAAACTCCGCGAGTCGTTTCACGTGAAACAGCCTTGCACCGCCATCGCGTGTGTTTCACGTGAGTCATCGGGGCACCGATGTTTCACGTGAGTCGCACCTTGCCGCTGCTCGAAGGTCTTACCCAAGCGTTCGCAACGTTCGTCATCCTAGGGCAAAGCAGGAGCGAAGCGACGTCGCGGAGACCCTAGGATCCATGCCGTGATCTTGGCCAAAGAGTACAGCGGATCAGAATTCTGCACCGTGGCGCGCGCTCAGAAGTCGCGGCATGGATCCTCGGGTCTGCGCCGCGTCGCTACGCTCCTTGCTCCGCCCGTGGATGACGAAGCGATGGGGCGTTCCGCAAACGGTCCATCAAAATCTCTGCATCGAC
The DNA here is from genome assembly GCF_004023175.1 of Mesorhizobium sp. M7A.F.Ca.MR.362.00.0.0. Taxonomy (NCBI): domain Bacteria; kingdom Pseudomonadati; phylum Pseudomonadota; class Alphaproteobacteria; order Hyphomicrobiales; family Phyllobacteriaceae; genus Mesorhizobium; species Mesorhizobium sp. M7A.F.Ca.MR.362.00.0.0. Next base: position 3,529 of record NZ_RZTF01000174.1, on the reverse strand, counting down.
AAACTGAGTCATTTTACGAGAGCGCATCGTTTCACGTGAGTCATTTCCCAATGCAGAACTGTGAGAAAATCACGTCCAGCATGTCCTCCACGTCGATGGCGCCGACAATACGGCCCAGGCGATCTGCTGCAAGCCGCAACTCCTCGGCGCGCAATTCCTGCCCGACGGTCCGGCCGTCGGTTGCGCGAAGCAGGTGACTATTCGCTGCGCCAAGCAACTCGACGTGGCGCAGGCGCGACGGCAGGACATCGCCGACGCTGCCGGCTGCTTCCGCTGCCCGCCGGCCGATTTCCCCCAGCAGTTCCTCGACGCCCGTCCCGTTCTTTACCGAAATGACAAGGGCATAATCCTCCGTCGCGTCACTCGCCGCGCGGTCTTCCAGCAGATCGAGCTTGGTGCCTACGCGCAAGGTCGGCGCCACAGTCGGCAGCTCGCCGACATCTCTTGGGTTCGCGATGTCCTGCAGCAAGAGCAAGAGATCGGCACCATGCGCCTTGGCCCTCGCCTTCTCGATGCCGATCGCCTCGGCCTTTCCCGGCGCATCGCGCAATCCGGCCGTATCCGTAAGCCGGACCCGCAGCCCCTGAAGATCAAGTGTCACTTCAAGCAGATCCCGCGTCGTGCCGGGTTCATCCGTTACTATAGCGGCATCCCGCCGGGCCAGGGCATTGAACAGACTCGACTTACCGGCGTTGGGCGCGCCAAGGATGACGACCTCGAAGCCGTCGCGAATGATCTCGGCGGCGCGAAATCCGGCAATGTGCCGGTCGATCTCGCCGATCATAGTTTTGACATCGAACCAAATCGTATCCGAAACGGAACCGGGAACATCGTCCTCATCGGCAAAATCGATCTCGGCCTCGATCATGGCGCGGGCGTGGATCAGTCGGCGGCGCCAGCCGAGATAGAGTTCGCTGAGAACGCCTTCGGCATTTTGAACGGCAAAACGCCGCTGCGCCTCCGTCTCGGCATTGACGAGGTCCGCCAGCGCCTCGGTCTCGACCAGGTCAACCTTGCCGTTGAGAAAGGCGCGGCGCGTGAATTCGCCCGGTTCCGCGTGCCTGACGCCGTCGAAACCAGTAATCGTCTCCAGCATCCTGACCACCACGGCGCGTCCGCCATGAACGTGGAATTCCGCCACATCCTCGCCCGTAAAACTGGCCGGTCCGGGAAAGAAGACGACCAAGCCATTATCGAGCACTGTTCCATCGGGCGCTGTGAATCTGCGCAAGACCGCGACGCGGTCTTTAACCATACCCCCGGCAATCGTTTCGACTACGAATCGAGTCTGTGGGCCGGAAATACGGATGACGGCGACGCCGGCCGGCAGCCGGCCGCTCGACAGCGCTACGATGGAATCGCCTGAAATCATTTGCCCGCTCTACCGAACCGCCCTAGCTTTACGCCCATCAGCCAATCGCACCCGAGTTTGCCCAGTGACGCTGCCCGCGCAAAACCTGCTTGCTGAAGAAGCCAGCCC
>NZ_RZTF01000174.1:1136-2039 GCF_004023175.1 Mesorhizobium sp. M7A.F.Ca.MR.362.00.0.0 | reverse complement strand
AGCCAGCCCCTATTTGCAGCAGCACAGCGGCAATCCCGTCCACTGGCGGGCCTGGTCGCCGGCTTCGCTCGAAGAGGCCAAGGCGCTGGACAGGCCGATCCTGCTCTCGGTCGGCTATGCCGCCTGCCACTGGTGCCACGTCATGGCGCATGAAAGCTTCGAGGACCATGGTGTCGCCGCCGTCATGAACCGTCTGTTCGTCAATATCAAGGTCGACCGCGAGGAACGCCCCGACATCGACCAGATCTATATGGCCGCGCTCTCCGCGATGGGCGAGCAGGGTGGCTGGCCGCTGACCATGTTCCTGACGCCGGACGGCAAGCCGTTCTGGGGCGGCACCTACTTTCCGCGCGAGCCGCGCTACGGCCGCCCCGGTTTCATCCAGGTGATGGAGGCGGTGGACAAGGCCTGGCGCGAGAAGCGGGCGAGCCTCAACCAGAGCGCCGACGGCCTGACCACACATGTCCAGGCACGGCTCGCCGGCTCGCAAGCGAAAACAGGGCTCGATCGCGACACGCTGGCTGAGCTTGCCAAGGGCATAGACGGCATGATCGACCGCGATCTGGGCGGCTTGCGTGGCGCGCCGAAATTTCCCAATGCGCCGTTCATGCAAACGCTGTGGCTGTCCTGGCTGCGCGACGGCAACGCCAGCCATCGCGACGACGTTCTCAACAGCCTTGAACAGATGGTCAGCGGCGGCATCTACGACCATGTCGGCGGCGGGCTCAGCCGTTACTCGACCGATGCCGAATGGCTGGTGCCGCATTTCGAAAAGATGCTCTACGACAATGCCCAGCTGATCCGCTTCTGCAACTGGGCCCATGCCGCAAGCGGCAACGAGTTGTTCCGGGTCCGAATCGAAGAGACGATCGGCTGGCTGCTGCGCGAGATGCGCGTTGACGG
>NZ_RZTF01000174.1:0-1126 GCF_004023175.1 Mesorhizobium sp. M7A.F.Ca.MR.362.00.0.0 | reverse complement strand
GTTCTACACCTGGAGCCGAGAAGAGGTCGAAGCTGCCATCGGGGAAGATTCCACCTTGTTTTTCAAATACTTCACCCTCTCCAGCCCGCATAGCTGGGAAGGCAAGCCGGTCGTCCACCAAACCCTGTCCCAGCAATCGCACTATGTGATCGATCGCGCAGAGCTCGGCCCGCTCAAGGCGAAACTCCTCACCGTGCGGGAACAGCGGGTCAGGCCCGGTCTTGACGCAAAGACCCTCACCGACTGGAACGGCCAGATGATCGCAGCGCTTGCAGAGGCCGGCCGTTCGCTGGCGCGGCCTGACTGGACCGATGCGGCGGCAAAGGCCTTTGCCCACATCAGCACCGCCGGCCGCGACGGCCGTCTGCCGCATTCGATGCTCGGCGCCAGAAAACTATTCCCTGCTTTGTCCAGCGACTATGCCGCCATGGCCAACGCAGCGATCTCGCTGTTCGAGGCCACTGGGAATTGGAGCTATGTCGACCAGGCCGGCCAGTTCGTCGAACAGCTCGACCATTGGCACGCCGATACCGAAAAGACAGGTTACTACCTGACCGCCTCGGACAGCACCGACGTGCCGATCCGCATCCGCGGCGATGTCGACGAAGCGATTCCCTCCGCCACCGGCCAGATCATCGAGGCACTGGTCCGGCTGGCCTCCGTCACGGGCGATCTCGAGCTGCACGAGAAAGCCTGGGAGGTCGCCGAGCACGCCGCCGGCCGTGCCGCAAACCAGGCCTATGGCCAGGCCGGCATCGTCAACGCCTGCGCGCCGGCGATCGAGCCGCTCAAGCTGGTCATCGTCGATGCGCTTGACGATCCAAAGCTCGTTCCGGTTGCGAATCGAAGTCCGGACCCCCGCCGCGTCGACATTGTCGTGCCGATCGGTACGGGTACGAATCGACCCTTGCTGCCTGGCGGAATCCTGCCGCCGACCAACGAGGCGGGTGCATGGTTGTGTACTGGGCAGGTGTGTTTGCCGGTCGTGACGGATGCTGAAGAGTTGGAACGATTGTTGCGAGGGCTATAAGGGGCAACGCACTGCTTGATCAGCCCAAAATTGCGGCGCTGGCGCCGCCCCTCATTGCCCTGCCGGGCATTTCTCCCCGTATAGGGACCGGGAGAA
>NZ_RZTF01000173.1:7493-12552 GCF_004023175.1 Mesorhizobium sp. M7A.F.Ca.MR.362.00.0.0 | reverse complement strand
GATCATGGTGCCGGCGGTGCTGCTCGGCCTGTTCCTGATGTTCATCGCCCGTCCGATCGCGGTCTGGCTCTGCCTGATCCCGTTCCGTCTGCCGCGCCCCGAGGTCGCCTTCGTCTCCTGGGTCGGCCTGCGCGGCGCGGTGTCGATCCTGCTCGCCATCACCCCGCTGCTGGGCGGGCTGGAAAACGGCCGTGTCATCTTCAACACCGCCTTCATCATCGTACTCGTGTCGCTGGTCATCCAGGGCTGGACAGTCGGACCGCTGGCGCGCCGCCTCGGTCTGATCGTGCCGGCACGGCTCGGACCGCTGGACAAGGTCGAGCTGGAACTGCCGGGCTCGGCCCATCACGAGCTTCTTGCCTATCGCGTTGCACACGGCAGCCCGGTGGCGCGCGGCGAGCGCATCCCACGCTGGGCGCGACCCTCGCTGGTGTTGCGCGACGGCCGCTCGATGCGCTTCCAGGACATGGGCCGGCTCGCCGCCGGCGACCAGGTCTACATTTTCGTGCCGGACCGCTATCCGCGCCTGCTCGACAAGCTGTTCGCGAGCCGTGCAGTGGTCGATCCCGAGGATGCCGATTTCTTCGGTGCCTTCGCCGTCGACCCCGCGCGCTCCGCCGCTGAACTGGAAGCGGCCTATACGCCAGGCCTGACCGAAGCGGAGCAAAAGCTCACCGTTGGCGCGCTGGTCACGGCGCGGCTCGGCGGCCATGCCGAATACGCCGACCGCGTCCTGCTCGGCCCGATAGAACTGATCGTCCGCGACGTCGACGACAAGGGCAAGATCATAGGCCTCGGCCTCTCGTTCGAGCCGACCGCGCCGGTGGCGCGGGTGCCGGTCTTCCTCAGCGCCGGCGAAATCGGCGATCGTCTTTCCGCCTTCATCCGCAACTGGCGCAAGCCGACCGAGACGCAGGAGGCCGAGGCGCGGGCGGACGAAAAGCAGGCCCCGGAGCCAGCGCCGGAAAAGGCAGCAACCGAAAGCTGACAAACCCGCTATTGAGCGCTGCCATTCATCCGCCCCGCCGGTGTAAGATCGTGCCCACTTCAAAATTTCGGTTCGAGCGCGCCCTAAGCCTTGCATCGACACCGATGCGGGGTATGGTCCCCCGGTTTTTCGCGAAAGGAACCCCGCATGGCCGCCTTCAAGACACTCGACGATATCGGCAACATCAGCGGCAAGCGTGTGCTGGTGCGCGTCGACCTCAACGTGCCTGTCACTGAGGGCAAAGTCACCGACACCACCCGCATCGAACGCATCGCGCCGACCATCGCCGAGCTGTCAGGCAAGGGTGCCAAGGTCATCCTGCTCGCCCATTTCGGCCGACCCAAGGATGGCCCCTCGCCCGAATTCTCGCTGGAACCGATCGCCAAGGCGACAGCCGACGTGCTCGGCCGCCCCGTCGGTTTCGCCTCGGATTGCGTCGGCGACACGGCCGGAAGCGCTGTCGCCGCCATGAACAAGGGCGACGTGCTGCTGCTCGAAAACACCCGCTTCTACAAGGCCGAGGAGAAGAACGATCCGGCCTTCACGGAAAAACTCGCCGCCAATGGCGATATCTTCGTCAACGACGCCTTCTCGGCCGCGCACCGCGCGCATTCTTCGACGGAGGGGCTGGCGCATCTGTTGCCGGCTTTTGCCGGCCGCACCATGCAAGCCGAGCTTGAGGCGCTGGAGAAGGGCCTGGGAAAACCGGTTCGTCCGGTCGTCGCCATTGTCGGCGGCGCCAAAGTCTCGACCAAGATCGATCTGTTGATGAACCTGGTGAAGAAGGTCGATGCCCTCGTCATCGGTGGCGGGATGGCCAACACCTTTCTTGCCGCGCGTGGCACCAATGTCGGCAAATCGCTGTGCGAGCATGATCTCGCCGCGACCGCCAAGCAGATCATGATCGAGGCGGCCGAGGCCGGCTGCGCCATCATCCTGCCGGTCGACGGCGTCGTCGCCAAGGAGTTCAAGGCGGGCGCGGAATGCGAGACCGTCGCCATATCGGACGTGCCGGCCGACGGCATGATCCTCGATGTCGGCGCCAAAACCGTGACGGCCATCGGCGAATGGATCGACCGCGCCGCGACACTGGTCTGGAACGGCCCGCTCGGCGCCTTCGAGATCGCGCCCTTCGATCATGCGACGGTAGCGGCTGCCAGGCACGCGGCGTCGCGCACCAAGGAAGGCAGGCTGGTCTCGGTCGCAGGCGGTGGCGATACGGTCGCGGCGCTCAACCATGCCGGCGTCGCCGACGACTTCACCTATGTCTCGACCGCCGGCGGCGCTTTCCTGGAATGGATGGAAGGCAAGCCGCTGCCCGGTGTCGATGTGCTGAAGCGCTGAGGCTCCGCGGCGATCAACACTCGGAGAGCAAACAAGGCTGCCCGAGGCTTTCAATCGATTCGAGCTTTCCGATGCCATTCCTTTGGCGGTAGACTTCCGTTAAGCGCGGAACAACCGTTTCAGGAGAAGCAACAATGAGCGAACGTCTCGAAGACATTGCCGCCGCGATCGTCGCCGATGGCAAGGGCCTGCTGGCCGCCGACGAAAGTTCGGGCACCATCAAGAAGCGCTTCGACGTCATCGGCGTCGAATCGACAGCCGACAGCCGCCGCGACTACCGCGAGATGATGTTCCGCACCAGGGAGGCGATGACCCGCTACATCTCCGGCGTCATCCTCTATGACGAGACGATCCGCCAGAAGGCCGCCGACGGCACGCCGCTGGTCGACATCATCAAGTCGGCCGGCGCCATCCCCGGCATCAAGGTCGACGCCGGCGCCAAGCCGCTGGCCAGATTTCCCGGCGATACCATCACCGAAGGCCTCGATGGCCTGCGCGAGCGCCTTGCCGACTACTACAAGCTCGGCGCCCGCTTCGCCAAATGGCGCGCGGTGATCGACATCGATATCGCCAAAGGCGTGCCTTCGGGGACCTCGATCGGCTCGAACGCGCACGCACTCGCCCGCTATGCAGCCCTTTGCCAGGAGGCCGGCATTGTGCCGATCGTCGAACCGGAAGTGCTGATGGATGGCGCCCACGATATCGACACCTGCTACGACATCTCGAAGGCAACGCTGATCAAGCTTTATGACGAGCTCCATGCGGCGCGCGTCGTGCTGGAAGGCACCATCCTGAAACCGAACATGGTGCTGGCCGGCAGGAAGTCGGGCAAGGTGAGCAGCCCCGAAGAAGTCGCCGAAAAGACCATAAAACTGTTCCGCGAAACCGTGCCGGCAGCGGTGCCGGGCATTGCCTTCCTCTCCGGCGGCCAGGAGGACGAGGAGGCGACCGCCAACCTCAACGCCATCAACGCCATCGGGCCGCACCCGTGGAAGCTGACCTTCTCCTATGGCCGCGCACTGCAGGCCGCGCCACAGAAAGCCTGGAGCGGCAAGGCCTCGAACGTTGCCGCCGGCCAGGCCGCCTTCACCCATCGCGCCCACATGAACCATCTGGCAGCGCTCGGAAAATGGAAGGCGAGCCTGGAACAGGCCGCCTGATCACAGTCCTTTCTTCCTCCTTCGAACCCGGGCCGATGCGCCCGGGTTTTTTTGTTTGTGACTTGCCGGGCTTGGGGCGGAGCCTCTCCGTCCTTATTTCCTCTCGGGCGATGTCGGGTTGTGCTCATCCCGAACGTCCTTGGAATGACACTTCAGGGAGAGGTTCATGCATCGCAACAAGATCGTTTCGCGCGAAGACTGGTTCCAGGCGCACAAGGCGCATCTGGCGCGCGAGAAGGAACTGACGCGGCTCCGCGAGCGGATAGCGGCTGAGCGACGTGAATTGCCCTGGCTGAAGATCCGGAAGGACTATGTCTTCGAAACCGGGCAAGGGCCGAAGAGACTGGCCGACCTGTTTGCCGGCAACAGCCAGCTGATCGTCTATCACTTCATGTTCGGGCCGGGCTGCGTCAGTCATTGCGAGGGCTGCTCATTCCTTGCAGATCATATCGACGGCGCCAATCAGCATCTGCGGCATCACGACGTGTCGCTGGTCGTGGTTTCGCGCGCTCCACTGGCGGAACTTCTGCCTTACAAGCAGCGCATGGGCTGGAAGTTCGACTGGGTGTCGTCCTATGCCTCGGATTTCAACTTCGACATGCAGGTCTCCTTCACCGACAAGCAGATCGCCGCGGGCGACACCACCTACAATTTCGAGACCCGTCCACGAACATCGAAGGAGCTTCCCGGCACCAGCGTTTTCTACCGGGACGAGGCCGGCGACATCTTCCTCACCTTCATGTCGCGCGCCCGCGGCGGCGAGGCGCAGATCGGCGCCTACAACTATCTCGACATGACGCCGAAGGGCCGCAACGAGAACGGCCCCTATCACGGACTGATGGATTGGGTGCGGCTGCACGATGAATATCAGGGCAAGCAAGCGGGGCAGGCGAGTTGCTGCGATTGAAGAGCGTTCCCGTCGACCAAAACATGCGCTAAGGCTGCCGCTGATCGTTTAACGGTACTGCTATGCGCTTCCCGTCCCTACTCACCTGGCTCGCCTTCCCGGTCTATATCTGGCAAGGCCTCGGCGTGCGACGCCGCACCACGCGCATGCTGCCGGCGCAAGGGCCGGTCATGCACGAAATATCAGGCAAGGCGCCTGATATCTCGCTTCTGGTGCTGGGCGATTCGTCCGCCGCGTCGGTCGGCATAGGCAATTCGGAACATGGGCTTGCCGCGCAACTCGCCGTGCTGATTTCACAAAGCACAGGCCGCACCGTGCGCTGGCGGGCGGCCGGCTTCAATTCGGCAACGTCGGGCCAGATACGCGACCATGTCCTGCCCAATCTGTCGGCCGAACCGTGGACGCATATCGTGTTGGCCATCGGCACCAACGACACCAAGAATTTTCACTCCGTGCCGCGCTTCAAGAAGGAGTTCGGCGGCCTGCTCTACGGCCTGCGCGCCAAATGGCCGGAAGCACGCGTGGTGTGGTCGCCGGTGCTGGAGTTCACCCGGGCGCCGGCCATGCCGCCGCTGCTCGGAAAAATCCTTGAGATTCGCGCCACCGACATGAACCGGATGGGCGAACGCCTTTGCCTGGAGCGCGGCGCGGTGCCGGCGC
>NZ_RZTF01000173.1:0-7483 GCF_004023175.1 Mesorhizobium sp. M7A.F.Ca.MR.362.00.0.0 | reverse complement strand
CGCCGCGCCTGCCGATCACCAATCCGGAAGCCGGCTTTGCGTCGGACGGCTTTCACGCCTCGGAAGCAGGCTACCGGGCCTGGGCCGAGCATCTGGTTGGCCCGGTGCTTGGCAATTGAGCACCGACGACAAGTGCCGTCCTACGTCAAATGCCCGAGCACGGCCGCCAGGGAAATCGCGGCCATGGCGAGCAGTGCCAGTTTCCAGAAATCACCACGTCGCTTGAGGCCCGGCCAGCCAAGCGGCTTGATCAGTTGAATGACCATGAAACCGACGATGACAAGGGCGAGGAATTTCGTCATGCCGCCTTTGACCAGCAACGCGCCCGGCTGTCAAAGCACGTCGTTCGCTGCCTGAGAAAGAACGGACGCCGCGATCCTAGGTCGGAACGCGGCGCCCGCCTGCGACTGGGCAACGATCTACTTCAGCGGCTTGAGGCCGGCCTCGATCGAAGCGCGCTTCGGTTCGAGGAATGGCGGCAGGGCAAGACTTTCCCCCAGTGTTTCCAGCGGCTCGTCGGCAGTGAAGCCCGGCCCGTCGGTGGCGATCTCGAACAGGATGCCGTTCGGCTCGCGGAAATAGAGCGAGCGGAAGTAATAGCGCTCGACCTCGCCGCTCGACGGCAGGCGGAATTCGGCCAGCCGCGCCGTCCATTGATGCAGCGTTTCCTGGTCCGGCGCCCTGAAGGCAACATGGTGAACCGCACCGGCACCTTGCCGTGCCGGCGCCAGTCCCGGCTGCACCAGGACATGCAGCTCCGCCGCCGGCCCGCCCTCGCCCATCTCGAAGACGTGAACCTGGCCCTCCGGCGAGGCATAGTCGCGCGCCTTGCGCATGTTCATCACCGTGGTCACCACCGCCTCGGTGTTGGTGATGTCGGGAACGCTGATGACGATCGGCCCGAGCCCGCGTATCTGGTGCTCGGCCGGTACCGGGCTTTGCGCCCAGGGATGGCTGCCGCCCTTGCCGCCATCGCTGACCAGGCGCAGACGCTGGCCCTCGGAATCTTCGAAGTCCAGTGACGCATAACCGCCGATGTCGGCGATCTCTCCTGTTGCCAGGCCTTCGTCGGTCAAGTGTTGCTTCCACCAGGCAAGGCTCTCCCGGCTGCCGACCCTGAGGCTGGTCCGCACGATGCTGTGCGTGCCGCGCCGCTCGCGGCCGACCGGCCAGTCGAAGAAGGTAAGGTCGGTGCCCGGTGTCGCTTCGCCGTCGGCATAGAAAAGGTGGTAGGCCGAGGTGTCGTCCTGGTTTACGGTCTTCTTGACCAGCCGCAGACCCAGCACCTTGGTGTAGAAATGAAGATTGCCGGGCGCGTTGGCGGTGATGGCGGTCAGATGGTGGATACCTGTCAGTTGCAAGCTCATCGTCGTCTCCCTGCTGTTGGGGAAGAATTTTCTCCCTCCATATCAGACCTGCGGTCACCCCGCTGAAGGCCTCGTATTCCGACAGTCCGTCGCCGGAAGCTGAACAGCGGCGCCGAAAACAACGCCGTCGCTATGATCAATCGGAAGTCGCAAACCTGCCTTGAGGCACCGGTCGATGCGGCGAAAAGCGATGCCTTGCCTGCGGCGCGCGCACTGTCCGGAACTATTGTTCGCGCCCTGCCATCCTCCTGACAGACTGCTGTCAGGAGGGGTATGCGATAGTGCCTCTACACAGAGAGAGGAGACTAGCTATGAACGGTTATACCATTCTGCGCGGCATGCAGCACTATGTCGGCAAGATCCGGACGATGCGCAACGAGATCCGCACCCAGCGGTTCATGAACTCGCTGCCGGCGGACATTCGCAAGGATATCGGCTGGCCGGATATGTATGCGGACCGTGGCCCTCGCGGCAATTGAAGTCAATTTTCGACCGGCGATTGGATGTGGGCGCGTCAACGCCCAGATAACAGGTCCGGTGCGTGAGGATGGGAGCGAGCTTATGCCCGAACAGAAGACGATCGGCTTCCTTTTCATCGAAGGTTTTGCCGACTGGGAGTATGGGATGCTGGCGGCCTCGGCGGTCGAATGGTTCGGCGCCCGTGCCATGTCGCTGACGCCTGATGGCAAGCAGGTGACTGGCATTAGCGGCTTTCGGCTGATCCCCGATCGCTCAACAGGCGCCAGCGAGAATGCCGATCTCGATGCCATTGCCATCATTGGTTCCGACCAGTGGACGAGCAAGGCACAGCCTGATGTAGGCAACCTGCTTGCCGCCATTGCATCGCGCGGCGGTGTGGTCGGCGGCATCTGCGCCGGCACGCTGGCGCTGGCCCGCGCCGGCCTGTTCGAGAAGGCCAAGCATACCAGCAATGGCCGCGAGAGGATCAAGGGTCATGAAACCGGTTATGCCGGTGCCGAGAACTACCAGGATGTGCCGCATGCCGTAGCCGACGGCAAAATTGTTTCCGCGCCGGGCTCGGCGCCGGGCACCTTCGCGCTCGCCTTTCTGAAGACGCTCTACCCCGAAAGAGGCAGCGATCTCGCGCGGATGCGGACACTGTTTGCCAAGGAATATGCTGAAGGCTCCTGACAGTATGCTGTCAGGAGGGCCGTGCAATGGTGTCAGCTTCGGACACCGCGCATTGGCGTCAAAGGACGATCGATGAAGAGTTGGAACGACAGACTGAGCACACCAGGCATCAACGGCGTGAAGCCAACGCCGCGCACGATGGCCGATGTCGTCGAAGGCCAGCCTATGCTGGTGCCGACGGCGCGCCAGGTTGATGATTTCATCCGCTCGATTCCCGAAGGCATCGACATGGATGTGCGTGCGCTGCGTACAGCACTTGCCGTCGAGCATGGCGCCGAAGTGACATGCCCGGTCACCATAGGCTATCATCTGCGCACTGTTGCCGAAGCCGCCAACGAGGACCTTCAGCGCGGCATGGCGCTGAGTGACGTGGCACCGTTCTGGCGCGTGCTCGATGCGAAAACACCGACGACGAAGAAACTGTCCTTCGGCGCGGAGTTCGTCGCCGCGCAGCGCAAGCGCGAAGGGCTGAATCCATGAGGCACGCCGCCCAAAAGTGTTCTGCGGTTTTGGGATAACGGCATGCGCGAAAACACGATGCCGTGCCGTCCAAAAGTGGACATCAGTTTTGGGCGACATGCATAAAGACAACACCGAGGGACCATACGATGCGCCGCGCCGACAGGCTCTTCCAGATCGTGCAGCATCTGCGCGGTGGCCGACTGGTCACCGCCCAGAAGCTCGGCACGTGGCTCGAGGTTTCCGAGCGGACCATCTATCGCGACATTGCCGACTTGCAATCGACCGGGGTGCCGATCGACGGCGAGGCCGGCGTTGGCTACATGATGAGGGAGGGTTTCGACCTTCCGCCGCTGATGTTCACACGTGACGAGATCGTCGCGCTGGTCGCCGGCGCCCGCATGGTGCGCGCCTTTGGCGGTGCCGCCATGGCGAGGGCCGCCGACGAGGCGCTGGTCAAGATCGGCGCCGTATTGCCCGATGCCGAGAAAGACCGCATTGCCCGCACTGAGATCCACACACCGATGTGGGTGGTCAGCGACGCCGCCCGCGAGGCGATCGACCTGATCGAGCGCGCGGTCGAAAAACGCCAGGTGCTGACCATCGACTATTCCGACGAGGCCGGCCGCGGCACCGCCCGCGATATCCGCCCGCTCGGTCTGTGGTTTTGGGGCAAGGTGTGGACCCTGGTCGCCTGGTGCGAGATGCGCGACGATTTCCGCGCCTTCCGCATCGATCGCATCGCCTCCGTGGTCATCGCCGGCCGCATCTTCAAGCCGGAGCGCGGCAAGCAGCTTGCCGACTTCTACCGCGCGGTGGAGCGCAGCGAGGACTATGGCATGGCGCCGGATCGCGCTGCGCGCAGCTGAGAGTCAGCCCACTCATTCGGGAGATCGGTTGCGGTTCGCAGCTATTGCGAAGATCGATGATCTAGCGAAACCGGGCCTTCTTGACACAGATGATGGGTGCCTCCTTCCCGTCTTCCAAATGCAATGCTTGGAGGACAAACCGACGCTCGCCGTCCGACCCGCCATCATTGACAACGATTGTGTATGTCGAAGGACCGGCTCGGCCAAACGGCGCCACTGCACCTATGATCTCACCGGCCTCGTTCTTGATCGTTACCGACACTTTGGCGGGAATGTCGATCGTCAGTTCGAGAATTCTCACCGCCTCGGATGCCGGCCGAGGCGGTTGATTGACGGTAATGGATACGACCGGCCCACAGGAAGGGGACGATATTGGGTTAATCAGGCACATGATACTCAACGCCACCAGCTTCATGCCGCCCTCTTTGGAAGTGCTCTGCAGTTCGATTCAGAGTACTTCGACGGTAACGCTCTGCAACATGCCATCGACGGTCTGTGACGGGTTTTCCGCAATGGGTATGAGTTGCACCTTTATCGCCGATCTGGGCAGCTCTTTCTGTTCCCCAAGTGCCTTGAGCGCTACTCCAAGCGGAAGCAACACCGTAACTTCGTTGGAATGATGTTGACTGCGATGCATGGCTGAAAAGAACGAGATGGTGCCAACATAGTGCGGGTCGTCGACCGGCGTGAATTTCGACAAATAGGGGCAGTTAATATACACTCGAACGCTGACGTCCTTGGCATCGCTCGGCGGCGTAAGCGTGATACGGGTAAAGAGCTCACTACTGCTGTCATCGCCGACAACCGAGAGCGCTTCCGAAAGCCCCGTTATGGCGCCAGATGCTTCAAATCCCGACCGTAAATCGGCGCCAACGTTCAATGCGAAGAGAACGTTCGTCAGGTTGGCTGGTGGTGCCACGGGCGCTGCCGCAACACTCTCGGCACTACCCGGCTCATAGGCATAGCCGAGACCGTTCAGATCAAGGGAATCTCCGCATCGCTTGGCGAGCGGCGCCCCATCCTTTCCATGGAAGAACAGGAACGGTTCATTTTTGAACGCGTCAATATCCGCTTTGTCCGGCAAAATGGCCGAATTGGCGTTGGCTTGTTTTCTCGTCCAGACATCCCACAACCGATCGAGATTTGCGTGATGCAACCAAAAAATGGGGTCCACTGGCGACAGGAATGCACCCATGAACCCGCCAGTCCGGTAATGCACCATGCCATGCGGACCGCTCTCCAGAGTTCCCTGATGCCCCTGATCGTGGTGTGTATTGGTCTTGTAGCTAGAGAATTGGTCGAATTTCCCAACAGATAGAGCGCCTTCGATATAGGCAAGTTTTACGTTGGCTTTCGCGTCGTCAGCCAAGTCGGGGGCGTCCTTGCTTGGATCCCGCGCGCCATTGCCGCTATAGAAATGACTGTCCAACTCTGCAAGGATGCTATCAACGTCCGTAAGGGGGGTGGGTCGCACACTCAATTGGCTTAACTGCTCAGTAGTTAGGCCAGTCCACCAGCTTTTGAGCATGTCCTCGGCGCCCTCTCTGAACCTGACATAGCCTTCTGTGAAGCGGGCATTGCCGGGATTGAGTTCATCGTCGAAGAATGCCAGTGGCACCGACGGGCTTTCCGTCCAGTCCCAATACGGCAACCTGAAGGCGTCGTCACCGCTCAGTTCGCGGCAAATATTTTCGAAGTTCAGCAGATATCCGCGATGCCACGGCAGGAACCACCAATTGTCATGCGGGCAATCGAGCACATGAATAAGCGCTTGCCGAAACCAGTTGCGGCCGTCCTTGGCATCCAGAGCCAACATGGCGCCAACGGCTCGTTTGTATGAGGTCAGCGATGCTGGCGCTTTGTCTGCATATACGCGCTCCCGAAGCGGAGCAGCAGTTTGCGCAAAAACTTTTACCTGACTTGCGAGACAGAGCGCCCCACCCCCGACAAGCAAGTCTCTCCTCAATATATTCATATCCCGCGTCCTGGTGAGAAGGACGAGCCAAGAGGTCTCCGGGCTTGCCGAGCAGTCATCGATAGCAGCTACAAAAAAGCCCGCTCGAAGCGGGCTTTTTTCTTGGAATATTAGACAACCTCACTCGTCGTCGTCATTGTCCGTGTTCTTCGACTTCAAGGCCGAGAGCTTGGCGAACACGGCGTTGGCGTCGAGTTCGGCATCCTCGTCCTTCGGCTTTTCGGGAGCCGGCACCAGCCGCTCGGTCAGAGCCGCCGGCAGCAGCGTGTCGCCGACCGGCTGCGCCTGTTCGCGGCCGCGCGAGGCGCGATTGACTTCCATGTCGAGGTCGATCTGCGAGGCGAGGCCCAGCGTCACCGGGTCCATCGGCTGTAGATTGGCCGAATTCCAATGCTTGCGCTCACGGATCTGCTCGATCGTGGACTTGGTGGTGCCGACGAGGCGCGAGATCTGCGCGTCCTTGAGCTCGGGATGGTTGCGCACCAGCCACAGAATCGCGTTCGGCCGGTCCTGGCGCTTCGACAGCGGCGTGTAGCGCGGACCCTTGCGCTTGGATTCAGGCACCCGCACCTTGGGATCCGAAAGCTTCAAGCGCTGGTTCGGATCCTTCTCGGCACGGGCGATCTCGTCGCGGGTCAGCTGTCCGGTCATGATCGGGTCCATGCCCTTGATGCCTTGCGCCGATTCACCGTCGGCGATTGCCTTGACCTCGAGCGGGTGCAGCCCGCAGAACTGCGCGATCTGCTCGAAGGAAAGTGCGGTATTGTCGACCAGCCAGACAGCGGTCGCCTTGGGCATCAGCAGCGTATTGGCCATTTTACAAATCCTTCTCGTTCGCCCGCGTTCCCGCGCGGGCGGTGGTTTAGAGCCACCAAAATGGGAAATTCGCGGTCTGTATAACCGCTCTCGGGTCGTTTCGCAACGTTTTTGGAGCAAAGCCGCACCGCGTGCGCTGCGCGCTCCCAAGACCGCCAGATCGCCCGGAGCGCGGCCGCCCCCTGTTCGATGGACGGCGCAAAAATCGCGCATCAGCTTTCCCGCCTGTCGGTAATCGGCCCGACAGATCCGCCTTATCCCGGTTCGAATGTCTCGAAACGGGTGCCGGTCCAGTTGTCATCCAGGTTCAGTAAAACGGCGAATATGGCTCCAGCTCCGCTCGCGTGAAGATGGAAATGGGGTGATCAATTCGCGCGACAACGCCCGCCCCCAAATTGATGCCTGTCCCGTCGCAAACACTAAAGACTTTCGACCGCGTTCCGATCAGCACATGGACCGGTTTTCCTGCCTGGACGGGGTATGTACTGTTGTGAATGAAAAGGACCCCGCTCGCTTGTAGCGTGTCGTGCGCATTGCCGTTGCTGCTCGAAATTTCGACGTAGTCGCGACCTGCGAATGAATTGTTCGTCCAGATGCCGACAACTCCTTCCACCGAGAGCCAACCATTCGCCCAGCCGTCCGCATCGCGCGGATAGTATTGTCTGAACAGGCGATAGGTCACTCGGTCCGATAGCCAGAAAACCGTCACGTAGCCGTCCATGTCCGGCACATAGGTGAACCAGATACCGGTCTCGCTCGTAGCGCGCAGGCCATCCGAATCGTATGGGTCCAGATTGTTGGCACTGACGAAATCCATCGAGAGCGGTACCGGATCGGTCACGGCA
>NZ_RZTF01000172.1:2600-12585 GCF_004023175.1 Mesorhizobium sp. M7A.F.Ca.MR.362.00.0.0 | reverse complement strand
CCTCCCCACCAATGATGGCGTTCGAGCCAGGGGAACTGCGGCAACTGTTGGAGGACGAACCTGCCTCCCCACCAATGATGGCGTTCGAGCCAGGGGAACTGCGGCAGCTGTTGGAGGATGAACCCGCTTCCCCACCGATGATGGCGTTCGAGCCAGGGGAACTGCGGCAACTGTTGGAAGACGAGCCTGCCTCCACTTGGGCACAAATCAATTCGACCCCACATGCGCGAGCGGACGGTGTTCATCAGCCAGCCCAGGCGCCGTGGCTCCCTGAACGCAGAAGATAACTTTGCGGAGGAGCGGTCACGCAACTGTCGGCGGCGCCGGGCCTCAGGGTGAATGGAAAGGATGGAGTGGCGGATGGTGTCGCGTGAAGGCGCAACACGCGTGCTGACCGACCTGCATACGTAGGAAGTCGTTCATTGCTCCCAAATCGTATGTGAGGAACATTCCTGTCCCGGCTGCGCCGCGCGATGCTAGGTCGCGTTGTTCAGCGGGCCAAGCCGATGACACCTACGAAGCTACTGATCGGGCAGATCGCCGTTGTGTGCGCAATTGTCATTATCGGCGTATGGACGGCAACCCAATGGTGCGCTCAAATGCTGACCTACCAGACGCCTCTCGGCGCACCATGGTTTCTCTTCGCCGGCTGGCCAATCTACAAGCCGTGGAAGCTGTTTGAATGGTGGTTCCACTTCGATGCTTATGCGCCGGAGGTCTTCGACAAAGCCGGTACGCTTGCAGGCGCCAGCGGATTCCTGGGTTGTGCCGCCGCAATCGCTGGCTCGCTTTTGCGCGCGCGACAGCGCGGGTCGGTTACGACCTATGGGTCTTCACGGTGGGCCACGACTCATGAGGTCGAGACGGCAGGGTTGTTACGGCCGGCGGGCGTTTTCCTCGGTAGGCTGAACGATCGCTATCTGCGCCATGACGGCCCGGAGCACGTCATGGCATTTGCGCCGACGCGTTCGGGCAAGGGCGTGGGGCTGGTTGTTCCAACGCTACTTTCCTGGACCGGGTCTGCCATCATTCATGATATAAAAGGCGAAAATTGGCAGTTGACCTCCGGCTGGCGGTCGAAATTCTCGTACTGCCTTCTGTTCAATCCGACCGACCCGAGATCGGCACGCTACAACCCGCTGCTGGAGGTGCGCAAAGGCCCAGATGAGATCCGGGACGTTCAAAACATCGCCGACATCCTCGTCGATCCCGAGGGCGCGCTGGAGCGACGGAACCACTGGGAGAAGACCAGCCATTCACTCCTAGTTGGCGCCATTTTGCACGTGCTCTACGCTGAAGAGGACAAGACGCTGGCCCGCGTCGCCACCTTCCTGTCGGACCCGCAACGCTCGTTTGCCGCAACGCTACGGCGGATGATGACGACAAACCATCTCGGGACGGGGCATAACCCTCAGGTCCATCCCGTAGTGGCCTCGGCGGCTCGCGAACTCCTGAACAAGTCGGAAAACGAGCGCTCAGGCGTCCTCTCGACCGCCATGTCCTTTCTCGGGCTTTATCGTGATCCAACGGTCGCGGCGGCCACTTCGTCCTGCGACTGGCGCATCGCTGACCTAGTGGATGGAGAGCGACCGCTGTCGCTCTATCTGGTCGTGCCGCCTTCGGATATCTCGCGCACCAAGCCTTTTGTGCGACTGATCTTGAACCAGATCGGCAGGCGGTTGACGGAGCGTCTGGAGGGGGACCCGAAGAAGAGCCGTAAGCATCAGCTGCTCATGATGCTGGACGAGTTTCCGGCGCTCGGTCGCCTCGACTTCTTCGAAACGGCGCTCGCCTTCATGGCAGGTTATGGCATTCGCTCCTATCTGATCGCACAATCTTTGAACCAGGTTTCAAAGGCCTATGGCGAGAACAATGCTATTCTCGACAATTGCCACGTGCGAATTGCCTTTTCCTCCAATGACGAACGCACGGCCAAGCGCATCTCGGATGCCCTCGGCACCGCAACCGAACTTAGGTCGATGCGCAACTATGCGGGCCATCGGCTTGCGCCCTGGCTTTCACATGTCATGGTGAGCCGCCAGGAAACCGCGCGCCCGCTCCTGACGCCAGGCGAGGTGATGCAATTGCCGCCGTCAGACGAATTGGTCCTGGTTTCTGGGTTGCCGCCGATCCGCGCCAAGAAGCTGCGCTATTATCAGGATCAGAATTTCACAGATCGGGTGCTGCCTGCGCCGGTGCTGCACGACGGACCCTATGCGGACTGCCCTGCATCACGCCCGGACGGCTGGACTGGACAAGTGTGCAGCGTCGATAGCCGACTTGCTGCGGACGAGGAAAGCGCCGACGCGCCAGTTGAAGACGAGGGAGGCGTTCAGCAGCAACGCCATCCAAGCCTGCCCGAAGAAGACGTTGTTGTCTCTCAAGAGCCCGATCAGGCCGATCTGTACAAGCCCGCAGACGATGACAGCGAAGCGCTCGCGGACAAGCGTGTCATGGATCGGATTTCCACTGCGGCCCGCGTCTACGGTATCAACGAGGGCAGGGGCGACGATGTCATTCCCGGCTTCTGAAGTCCGCTGAGTTGCAGAGCGCACCTCAGCGTAGATAACGGCCATAAGCAATTTTGAGCGTCTGGCCGATGCTTCTCCCGTCGCCGGCGCAACGCCGGGCCGTCGGAACGATCCGCATGAAGCCGCACCGCATTCGCCATCAGTTTCTGCTTGAGCCGGAGCTCAGCGAGAAACTGGACAACCTCAGTCGCGATCCGTCAACGACCAAATCAGCGATCGTGGGGAAGGCGATCGAGGCGTTCATCGAGCGGCGTGGCGAGAGCGAGTTCGATCGGCGCTACGGCGTAAGGCTTGACCGGCTCTCCCGCGATCTTGCCCACGTCAGGCGCGATTCCGAGGTGATCCTGGAGAGCCTGGCGCTCTTCATCCGCTTTTCGATCACCCTTCACGCCCACACGCCGGTCCCGGATCGGGCAACGCAGGCTATTGCCCAAGAGCGTTTCGAGAAATTCGTTGAGAAGGTCGGCCGCCAGATCGCTTCCGGCAAAAAGTCGCTTAGCAAAGACAATGGTGGGGGAGGGGAAGGATGAGCTCTCATCCCGAGGCCGACCACCGGCGGCGTGTCATGCTGCGCACCGCCATGGGTCCGGCAATCACCGAAGCCCTGGCCGATCCGTCCGTCATCGAGGTGATGGTCAATCCCGACGGCGCGCTGCGACTCGACCGGTTAGGCGAAGGTCGGGTCGATACCGACGTTCACATGCACCCGTCCGAGGCAGAACGTATCATCCGCCTGGTTGCTTCGCACGTGCGCGCCGAGGCGCACGCCGACAACCCGATCGTCAGTGCCGAATTGCCGTCTGGCGAACGCTTCGAAGGCCTGCTGCCACCTGTGGTGTTGGCGCCATGTTTTGCCATCCGCAAGCCCGCCGCGAAAGTCTACACCCTGGCCGACTATGTTGCCGAACGCATCATGCTGCCGCTGCAGGCCGATGCGCTGAAAAAGGCCGTCCGCGAGCGGCGCAACATGCTGATCGCCGGCGGCACTTCCTCGGGGAAGACAACACTCGCCAACGCTCTGCTGGCTGAAGTCGCCGAATGCGACGATCGGGTGATCCTGATCGAGGACACACGCGAACTGCAGTGCGCGGCCAGGGACTGCGTTGCCCTGAGAACAAGGCGGGGCTCGGTCACCCTTGCCGATCTCGTGCGCTCGACGCTGAGGCTCAGGCCGGACCGCATCATCGTGGGCGAGGTGAGGGGCGCGGAAGCGCTCGACATGCTGAAGGCATGGAACACCGGGCACCCAGGCGGCATCGCTACCGTACACGCCAATTCCGCGCGCTCGGCTCTCTATCGCATTGAGCAACTCGCCCAGGAAGCGGTGGTCACCGTTCCCCGCCGGCTCATCGCTGAGGCGATAGATCTGATCGTCTTCATAGCGGGACGCGGCTCGTCGCGCCACATCGACGCAATCGCCGAGGTCACCGGTCTCGACGGCAGCGGCGATTACGCCGTTGCCCCGCTCACGCTTTCGCAACTCCAGCAGCTTTGAAAGGCCTTCCTCATGCGCAAGAAGCTTCGCTTTCTTTCGTCCACAGCGCTCGCGTTTCTTATCACGGCCCCGGTTTATGCCGCCGGCTCCGGCATGCCGTGGGAGCAGCCGCTGCAGCAGATCCTGGAGTCCGTGCAGGGACCGGTCGCCAAGATCGTTGCGGTGATCATCATTATCACCACCGGCCTGACGCTTGCCTTCGGCGACACCGCCGGTGGTTTTCGGCGCCTGATTCAGATCGTCTTCGGTCTGTCGATCGCCTTCGCGGCATCGAGCTTCTTCCTCTCCTTCTTCTCCTTCGGTGGTGGGGCGCTCGTCTGATGGCCGCCGGGGAGCAGCATATCGAGGGCTTCGCAGTACCGGTCCACCGGGCGCTGACCGAGCCGATCCTGCTCGGCGGGGCTCCGCGCGCGGTGGCGATCCTCAACGGTACAGTGGCCGCGGCCATTGGCTTCGGCTTGCAGCAATGGATTGCTGGTCTGGTGCTTTGGATCGCAGGCCACTCGTTAGCGGTGTTTGCCGCAAGACGCGATCCGGACTTCGCCAGCGTGCTTGTGCGCCACCTACGTCTGAAGGGGTGGCTTGCATGCTGAACCTTTCGGAATATCGAAGCAAAGCCGACCGGCTTGCCGACCATCTACCCTGGGCTGCCTTGGTGGCGCCCGGCATCGTGCTCAACAAGGACGGCAGCTTTCAGCGGACGTTGCGGTTCCGCGGCCCGGATCTCGAAAGTGCGACGGAGGCTGAACTCGTCGGCATTTGCGCCCGGGCGAACAATGCTCTCAGACGCCTTGGCTCTGGCTGGGCATTGTTCTTTGAGGCCGAGCGCACAGAAGCGCTGGGCTATCCGAACTCGCATTTTCCTGACGCCGCGTCGTGGCTGGTCGACGAAGAACGCCGCGCTGCTTTCGAGGGGAAGGTAGCGCACTACGAGAGCCGCTATCATCTGACCTTGGTGTTTATGCCACCGCCGGACGCCCAGGCGCGCGCAGAAAGCACGCTCGTCGACTCTCATTATTCCCGAGGAGAAAGAGACTGGCGCCAGGATCTGGCGAGGTTCCGTGACGAGACCAACCGCGTGCTCGATCTCTTCTCGGGTTTCATGTCCGAAGTACGCGTCCTCGATGATGCTCAGACGTTGACCTACCTCCACGGCACGATTTCGCCTCGTCGCCATCCTATCATGGCCCCGGAAACGCCGATATATCTGGATGCAATCCTGGTCGATGCGCCGCTTACCGGTGGCCTGGAGCCGATGCTGGGTGAGCAGCATCTTCGCACACTGACCATCCTCGGCTTTCCGAACCTCACCCGGCCCGGAATCCTCGATACCCTCAATCATCAGGATTTCGCCTATCGCTGGATGACGCGCTTCATTCCGCTCGAGAAAACGGAAGCCACGAAGACGCTGACTCTATTGCGCCGGCAGTGGTTTGCCAAGCGCAAATCGATCGTGGCAATCCTACGCGAGGTCATTACCAACGAGCCGGTCCCGCTTGTCGATAGCGATGCCGACAACAAGGCGCTCGATGCCGACGAAGCCCTTCAGGCATTGGGCGGTGATCATGTGAGTTTCGGCTATCTCACCACCACCGTGACGGTGTGGGGCGAGGATCGCCAAGCCGCTGCAGAGAAGCTTCGCGCGGTCGAGCGCATCATCAATGGGCTCGGCTTCACCACGATCCGAGAAGGCGTCAATGCGGTCGAGGCTTGGCTCGGCTCATTGCCTGGCCATGTCTACGCTAACGTTCGCCAACCGCTCGTTCATACATTGAACCTTGCCCATCTCATGCCGCTGTCGTCGGTTTGGGCCGGTCCTGCGACAAACGAGCATCTCGCGAAAGTCACCCAAACCGAAGCGCCACCGCTTTTCGTTGCCGAGACCAGTGGGTCGACACCGTTTCGGCTTTCCACCCACGTCGAAGATGTCGGCCACATGCTGGTTGTTGGTCCGACCGGCGCCGGCAAGTCGGTTCTGCTTGCTCTGATTGCTCTGCAGTTCAGGCGCTACGCCGGCGCCCAGGTTTATGTCTTCGACAAAGGCAATTCGGCCCGTGCTGCAACACTTGCCATGGGTGGAGAACACCACGCGCTAGGAGCGGACGGTTCCCTTGCCTTTCAGCCACTGCGCAGCATCAACGACCAGGCTAGCCGAAGCTGGGCGGCCGAATGGATCGCCAGCCTTGTTGCCCACGAGAACGTCACCGTCACGCCGGAGGTGAAGGAGGCTATTTGGTCAGCGCTGGCCAGCCTTGCCACCGCGCCGGCGCAGGAACGCACACTGACCGGTCTTTCGGTCCTGCTTCAATCCAATGCGCTGAAGACCGCATTGATGCCCTACACGCTCGACGGTCCCTTCGGCCGCCTGCTCGATGCCGATCATGATGGGCTGGCCTTGTCGGATGTGCAGTGTTTCGAGACCGAGGAGTTAATGCACAGCCAAAGCGCTTTGCTGCCGGTGCTTACCTATCTGTTCCAGCGACTTGAGGAACGGTTCGACGGACGGCCCACGCTGATCATGCTCGACGAGGCGTGGGTCTATCTCGACAATCCGCTGTTCGCCGCCCGCATCCGCGAATGGCTGAAGGTGCTGCGAAAGAAGAACGTGTCGGTTGTCTTCGCTACGCAGTCGCTGGCTGATATCGCGGGCTCTGGCATAGCGCCGGCAATCATCGAAAGCTGCCCGCAGCGCATTTTCCTTCCCAATGATCGTGCCGTGGAACCCCAGGCGCGCACAGCCTACGAGCGCTTCGGTTTAAGCGAGCGGCAGATCGAATTGATCGCCCGCGCCACGCCGAAGCGTCAGTATTATCTGCAATCGCGCCGCGGCAACCGTCTGTTCGAGCTCGAGCTTGGCCCCATCGCTCTTGCGCTTTGCGGTGCTTCCGATCCGGCCACGCAGACTCTGATCGACAGGATCATGTCCGAAGACGGGCAAGGCAGCTTTGCCTCGCAGTTCCTGATCGCGCGCGGCCTCGATTGGGCCGGCGAACTTCTCAAGCAATTCCCTCAACCAGACAAGGAGCAATTCTCATGATGCGGCGACGCCTTCTCTCCGGCCTGATCACCGTTTCCCTGATCGCCAAGCCTATGGCCGACTATGTGCAGCCCGCCTACGCCCTTATCGTGTTCGATCCGTCCAATTATGCGCAGAACGTGCTGACGGCCGCGCGCGCATTGGAGCAGATCAACAACCAGATCCAGTCGCTGCAGAATCAGGCGACCATGCTGCAGAACATGGCGCGCAATCTTCAGCGTCTGGATTTCTCTTCCGTTGGCCAACTCACCGGTTCGCTCCATCGCATCGACGGCTTGATGGACCAGGCGAGTGGCCTCAGCTTTGATCTGGGCAAGCTTCAAGACCAGTGGCGCAGCCAATATCCGGAAAGCTACGACGCCACGATCAAAGTCAGCGATGTGGCGAGTGCTGCGCGGGAGCGTTGGCAAACCGCCATGCAGGCGTTCCGCCAGACCATGGGTGTCCAGTCGCAAATCGTCGAGAACGTCCGCGCCGACGGCGATCTGCTCGCCGATCTCGTCAACCGCAGCCAAGGGGCGGCCGGTGCGCTTCAGGCAAGCCAGGCCACCAACCAGCTGATGGCGCTTTCGACAAAACAGCAGATGCAGATCCAGACGCTGCTCGCAACGCAGTTTCGAGCTGAGGCCGAGGATGCCGCCCGCAAGGCCCAGTCAGACGAAGCCGCCCGCGAGATGACGAAGCGATTCTTGGGTACCGGCTCGGCTTATCCCGGCAATTAATCACGAGTTCATCACGACGAGAAAGGCAGCGGCATGAACGACCTTGGCGTCATCGATCGCTTCATGGAGACCTTCATCCGCTACATCGACAGCGGGTTCGGTCTGCTATCGGGCGACCTCGCCTTCCTCACTACCATTCTGATCGGCATTGACATCACACTTGCCGGCCTGGCGTGGGCGCTCGGCGACGAAACCAGCGTTCTCGGCCGGCTTGTCCGCAAGGTGCTCTATGTTGGCGTCTTCGCCTTCATTCTGAACAATTTCAAGAACCTCGCCGATATCGTTTATCGTTCTTTTGCCGGTCTCGGGATTAAGGCGTCGGCCGGCAATCTGTCGGCAGACAATCTCTTGCGCCCGGGCCGCATTGCCGCGACCGGTTTCGAAGGTGCTTGGCCAATGCTTGACCAAGCCAGTCAGCTCCTGGGCTTCCCGGAAATCTTCGGCAACGCACTGACCATCTTCGTGCTGCTGATGGCCTGGTTCCTGGTCATCATCGCCTTCTTCATCCTTTCCATCCAGCTTTTCATCACCATCCTTGAGTTCAAGCTCACCACGCTGGCAGGTTTTGTTTTGGTTCCATTCGCACTTTGGAACCGTTCAGCGTTCCTGGCCGAACGCGTGCTCGGCCATGTTATCTCGTCAGGCATCAAGGTGATGGTGCTCGCCGTCATTGTCGGTATCGGCTCCACGCTCTTCGGGGAGTTCGCTTCCGCATTGCAAGGCAAGGAGCCGGATCTTGCCGGTGCCATGTCCCAGGTACTGGGCGCACTGGCATTGCTTGGCCTTGGCATTTTTGGGCCGGGGATCGCGTCGGGTCTTGTCTCAGGCGCACCGCAGCTTGGGGCGGGCGCCGCCCTCGGCACGACCGCGGCGGCAGCGGGTGTATCACTCGTTGCTGGAGGCACAGCATTTGCTGGCGCGCGTATGGCAACCAGCGGCGGTGTCGCCGCCATCCGAGCCGGCACAACAATGGGATCGGCTGCTTCCACGTCATGGCAGATCGGGCGCGCAACCTCGCCCGACGCTGGCCTCTCCGGTGTGGCTGCTGGAATGCATGGTGTAACCAGTGCAGCTGGCGGCGCCGCTATACGCATAGCGCGATCCGCCACTGCAAGTGTTGGGCGCAACGCCGATGCCGGGCGCGATGCCGCGTGGACCGCGACCGGCGGCACGCCGACAGCGCCAATGACCGAACGCTCTGCCGGTTCGGCCACTGTTTCGGCGCCGACGTGGGCAAGGCGCCTACGTTCTGAACAGACCGCCCGTGCAAATCGCCACGCTGCCATGCAAGCTGTCCGAGACGGAGACCGGCCGGGAGGCAGCGCCACCCCCTCTCTCAACGACAAGGATGACTAGATGCTCTTCAAGCGACCCGTGCACCGTTACGGCAAAACACCCGAACCGGTCACGCCGTATCAAAAAGCCGCCCAGCTGTGGGACGAGCGCATCGGCTCATCTCGACTGCAGGCCAGGAACTGGCGGATCATGGCCCTTGGCTGCCTGGCCTTGGCGACCGGGCTTTCCGGCGGACTCGTATGGCAGTCGATGCAAAGCCGTGTCGTGCCTTATGTCGTCGAGGTCGATGGCTTCGGCGAGACGCGCGCCGTCGCGCCGGCGATCCGGAATTATGAGCCCTCGGATGCTCAGATCGCCTGGCATCTCGGCCGCTTCATCCAGAATGTCCGTTCCGTTTCCACCGATCCGGTTTTGGTACGGCAGAACTGGTTGGCAGCGTACGACTTTGCTAGCGATCGCGCAGCGCTCTTCCTCAACGAATACGCCAAGGCGAACGACCCCTTCGGTCAGATCGGAACGCGCAGTGTTTCGGTACAGGTCACCAGCGTGGTCAGAGCCTCCGAAAGTTCATTCCAGGTCAAATGGACCGAGCAGGTGTTTGAGCGCGGAAGCCTTGCCAGCACGATGCGCTGGACTGCGATCCTCACGATCGTGATTCGCTCGCCAAGCAATACGGATCAGCTGCGCAAGAATCCGCTCGGCGTCTTCATCAATGCCATTGACTGGTCACGCGAGCTCGACAGCGCCGTCCCAACCCCCCTTTCTCCGACGGAGTCCACCAATGAAAGGTAAAATGTCACCGATTCGTGCCGTGCTGATCCTATCGGTGTCGGCAGCGGTCGTTTCCGCTTGTGCATCGAAGAAGGTGCCGCCGCCTGAGATTTCCTATGACGCTGCCGACTTC
>NZ_RZTF01000172.1:0-2590 GCF_004023175.1 Mesorhizobium sp. M7A.F.Ca.MR.362.00.0.0 | reverse complement strand
AAACCGGCCGCGATCGAAAAGGCGCCGGAGAGGCCGATTAGAATTGTCGAGGTGCCAAAACCACTGCCGCTGCCTGGCCAAATGCAGCCCGAGCCCGGCAAGGGCGAGGACAAGCGCCCCCCTGAAGAACGCGTCGCTGATGCCAACAAAGCCGCGACCCAGCAACCCACCAAGTACGGGTATGTTAATGCCGTGCAAGTCTACCCCTTCACCGATGGCGCGCTTTATCAACTCTATGCCGCGCCGGAGCGCGTGACCGACATCGCTCTGCAGCCGGGCGAGAAACTAACCGCCGTGTCGGCTGGCGACACCGTGCGCTGGGTCATTGGCGATACCGCAAGCGGCACCGGTGACAATCAGCGCACCCATGTTCTGGTAAAACCCTTCGCGCCGGGTCTTGCCACCAATGTCGTCATTACGACGGACCGGCGGACCTATCATTTGCAGCTTCAAAGCACCGAGAAGACCGCAATGGCGGCAATCTCCTGGACCTACAGCCAAGACCAGATCATCGCGCTTCGCCAGCGCAATGCTCAAGCCGAGGCAGTTACACCGGTCGCGTCGAATATCGCGCTCGAAAACCTTCGCTTTCGCTACTCAATCAGTGGCGACACACCGCCCTGGAGACCGACGCGAGCCTTCGACGACGGCAGCAAGGTCTATATTGAGTTCCCTCGTCGCATAGATCAGGGCGAGGCGCCACCACTCTTCATCGTCGGCGCAGATGGGAGCAGCGAGCTCGTCAACTATCGCGTGCGCGGCAACTATTACATCGTCGATCGGCTCTTCGCCGCGGCCGAACTTCGCCTCGGCACCAAGCGGCAGCAGGTGATCCGCATCAGCAGGATTGACGGCAGGCAACCGCAACGGCGGATCTCGCTCTTTCGCGGCAGCCGGCGAGGTGAGGACTCATGATCGAAAATTCCCGCTCTGGCATCCCGCCGAAACTGGATCCCGAGGAACTGCAGCTTCGGGCCTCTCCCCGCCGCGTGGTGCGGTTCAGGCGCGGTGTGATCATCGCGATCGCAGCGCTCGGATCCGGCGCTGTCTTCGGCGTTACCATGATCGCCCTCCAGGGGCCGGCCCTTCGCATCAGGGATCAGGCGGAAGATCTCTACAACACTGAGCGCAAACCAACCGCCGAGGGGCTCGATACGCTTCCCCATGACTATTCCGGCATGAAGCCGAAGCCTCCCGTCCTTGGGCTACCTTTGCCGGGCGACCTCGGCCGCCCCATCCTCGAGCGGCAGCGCCAGCTCGGCATCGTGCCGGGCCAAGACATCTCGGCCGAGGAGCAGCGTCTAGCGCAGCAGGCGATCGAAGCGCGTGAATCGCGGGTGCTTTTCCGCGTCGAAAATCGAGCTCAAAAGACAGATGTCGGAGAGAGCGTGCAAACTGCTCAGCATCCATTTGAGGCGCTTCCCCAATCCGAAGCAGGACGCGCGTCAGCCTCGGTGGCGGCGGCGGAAGGCGACCAGAACAATCAGCAGCGAAAGCTTGATTTTCTCAGCCAGCGGAGCACTGGCGGGATCTACAATCCGCATGCGCTGCAGACGCCGATCTCGCCATATCAACTGATGGCTGGCAGCGTGATTGCCGCCAGCCTGATCACCGGCATCAATTCCGATTTGCCGGGCCTTGTCGTCGCGCAAGTCACCGAAAATGTGCACGACACGGTCACGGGCAACATATTGCTGATTCCGCAGGGCTCACGTCTTATCGGCGTCTACGACAGCGTCGTCGCGTTCGGGCAAAAGCGAGCGCTGCTGGTCTGGCAGCGCATTCTGCTGCCCGACGGCTCGTCGGCCGAAATCGACAATCTGCCCGCGAGCGACACCGCCGGCTACGCAGGGCTGGAAGACGAAGTCGATTTCCACACTTGGCAGATGATCAAGGGAGTGGCGCTTGCCACATTGCTCGGTGTCGGCACAGAATTCAGCCTCGGCGAAAACGAGAGCGATCTGGTCAAGGCGATCCGGGAATCAGCCCAGCAGAACGCCAGTCGAGCCGGCCAGCGCATCACCGAAAAAAACCTCAATATCCAGCCCACCATCGTCGTCCGCCCAGGTTGGCCACTGCGCGTCATCGTGCACAAGGACATCGTGCTGCGGCCATACGCCAGTTGAGCAGGAGTTATCATGGCTGACCTGAAACTTGGAAAACTTCCGGACCGAACAGCTTCGAAGATCACCATTACCGTCAGCGCGGAGCTGAGCCAAACACTCAAGGAGTATGCTGCACTTTACCGTCAGACCTATGGTCAGTCTGAAACCGTGGCAGAACTCATCCCTTTCATGCTGGCGGCGTTTCTGGAAGGCGACCGAGCCTTTGCCAAGGCCAGAAAGGAACGTCTGCCGACGGAGCTTGCCGGAAAATCGTGACTCCTCCGCTAGGGCAGCTGGAACATTGCCTAGCTGTCGCGACCTACCTGCTCCTCGCGAAGCATAGGATCAAACACCTTGGAATGCAGGTATGCGCAAGAGATGATGTGGAAGGAGATACCGCGCAACAGCCTAAGTTTGCATTTTCGATTTGGTCGGCCGTGAACTATCCGCAAGCCATTGATCTGGCCTGTTGATTGAGGCGGATA
>NZ_RZTF01000171.1:3595-12608 GCF_004023175.1 Mesorhizobium sp. M7A.F.Ca.MR.362.00.0.0 | reverse complement strand
GTGATCGAGCGCACCCTGCCGGACGGCGCCTTCAAGTTCATGGTCCAACTCTCGGCGGGATTGGCGATCGGCGCGGTTGTGCTGGTGTTTTCCGTCGGCGGTGTTCTGGAAGCGATCGGGCCGCATTTGCCCAAGCCGCAGAATCTCGGTGCCGCGGCGTTGCTGCTTTTTATGGGCTTGTTCATCCTGAGCATGGGTTTCGCCCAGAAAGCGTTGGCCGAGCAGGCGGCAAAATGGCCGATCGTGGTTGGCCGCATCGACACTTCAGGTCTGCAGGCGCTCCGAAACCATTCAGGCTATGGCCGCTGGCGCACCGTCTTCAAATCCCGAATCGTCTACTCCTATGGCGTCGCTGGCCAGCGCTACAGCGCCGATCGTGTGGCCTTCGGCGCCACCGTGACTGCCTCGCTGCCGGGCCTCGTCGGCGGCCAGGCACGGCAGTATGTCGAAGGCAGCAAGGTCGACGTCCACTATGACCCCGCCAACCCCGGCTCGGCGGTGCTCGAATGCCGGGTCCGGGGGCTTTGGCTGCTATGGATCTGCTCGGCAGGCTTTCTCGGTGGCGCGGCCTTTCTGCTCGGGCTGGTTTGAGCGTGCCAGCCGACTTCCCCAATGCCAATCCAGACGGCTCCTCATGGGATGCCTTTACCTAAACAGGATGCAGCGATGAATAGCGCCATGAGATCGATCATCTGGGCCTGCGCCCTGCTTGCATCCGCGACAATGTCCGCGATGGCAGACGAGCCGGCGCCGTCGCGCTCGCCGATCGACAAATGCGTCTGGGAAAGGTTGTCTGACAAAAATATCGGGCTGGCCGCCTGGGCGCAACGCTGCGACTTCGGCTTCCGCCAGATTCATTTCGAATTCGCCGACAACGCGCTTGCCATCAAATACAGCGACGGCGGCGCGGCCGATCCTCTCGTCGAACTGTTCGACATCATATCAGGTGAAACCGCTGAGGCTGCTTTGCGTCGCCTGTTCCTGGAAAAGACCGAAAAGGCCGTCAGCGCCCGCTGTGTGCTGACGCCTTACACGCAGGGCACGGAGCCTGCAGGCGTCAAACGCTACTCATTCAGCCCTGACGCCTCCTATGCGGAAGAACTCAAAGCGCTTGCCAGTTCCGACGAGGTTCCCGAACCGCCCTGCGGCGACTGGGGTGAAATGCCTGACGGCATCCAGTATTTCGAGGTGCCGGCGGGTGAGGGGCACAGGCTTCTGTTTGTGCGCATCGGCCAGGACGAGCCATTGTTTGACGAGCAGACGCTTCGCGTTTTCCGGAGGGGGTGAGAAGCGCTTTCTCACCAGGTCAGACGGATTCGGTCATGGCACCGATCCGCCGGTAGACGAATGATTCTTCTCTCGAAGGGGCTGTGG
This sequence comes from Mesorhizobium sp. M7A.F.Ca.MR.362.00.0.0, assembly GCF_004023175.1. NCBI lineage: Bacteria > Pseudomonadati > Pseudomonadota > Alphaproteobacteria > Hyphomicrobiales > Phyllobacteriaceae > Mesorhizobium > Mesorhizobium sp. M7A.F.Ca.MR.362.00.0.0. The sequence goes on along the minus strand of NZ_RZTF01000171.1, from coordinate 11,234 downwards.
CAATGCGCTTGGCTTCGTCGATCAGCATTGCCATGCGAGCATGGATCGGCGATTTCGCGCAAGCCGGGTCCGTTGCAGCGGCATCGCCGGCGATCGCCATCGCCTGGCAGCGGCAGCCGCCCCAGTCGATCTCGCGCCGCTCACAGCCGCGACAGGGTTCCTGCATCCAGTCCGTGCCGCGAAAGGCATTGAACCCCGGTGAATCGGCCCAGATCGAGGACAGCCTGCGTGGTTCGAAACGCTCGAAGCTGAGCGACGGGATCGTCTGTGCGGCATGGCAGGGCAGTACGGTGCCGTCAGGCGTCACCATGAAGGCGTCCCGCGCCCAGCCGCCCATGCACGGCTTGGGATAGATCGCGAAATAGTCCGGCGTCACAAAATCGATGTTGATGATGCCGGCCAACCGCTCCTGTGCCTCCGCGACGATCTCCGCCTGCCTGTCGACCGCTTCCCGCTCGGGCATCAGTTGGTCGCGATTGGTCAACGCCCAGCCGGCATACTGCACATTGGCGATCTCGAGCCTCTCCGCGCCCAGCGAAAGGGCGAGATCGATGAATTCCGGCACTTCCTCGATGTTATGGCGATGGATCGGTGCGTTGATGGTAAGAGGCAGACCGGCAGCGCGCGCGCGGCGTGCCGTTTCCAGCTTCTTTTCGTGAGCGCCCTTGTGGTTGCCGATGCGATCGGTGGTCGCCGGACGCGCGCCCTGAAAGCTCAGTTGCAGATGGTCGAGGCCGGCTTCGGCAAATGCCTCGATACGGCCCTCGACGATGCCAACGCCCGCGGTAATCAGATTGGTGTAGACGCCGCGCCCCGCAAGCCCGGCGATCAATTGCTCGAGGTCGCGGCGCAGTGTCGGCTCGCCACCGGACAGATGCACCTGGAGCACTCCCAGATCGGCGGCCTCCGAGAACAGGGCGAGCCAGGTCTCAGTGTCGAGTTCGCGATTGGCCTTCAGCAGTTCCAGCGGATTGGAGCAATAAGGGCATTGCAGCGGGCAGCGATGCGTCAGTTCCGCCAGCATGCCGATTGGAGGGAGGAGGGGCGTGCTCATAGCCTCACCAGCAGCTTGTCCGACCATTCCTGCAGGAAGGCGATGACGTCGGTCGCCACGGCCTCCTGTTCGGCCTCATAATCCGCGGCAAGGCCAGCAATGATATCGCCTGCCGTTGACCGTCCATCGCAGCGGCGCAAAATATCGAGACTGACATCGTTCGGCCAGAATATCTTTTCGGGTGAAAGCACGGCGAATGCCTGCCGCACGGAATCGTACTGTATGCGCACGTGCTTCGGCAGCGAAGGTATCGACCGCAGCGACACCACGGCTCTTTCGCGCAGCGCCATCATAGGGCTGCCTCGGGCTGGAAGGCGCCGGGCGGTATGTTTCCCTGCTCGCCATAGGCGTGTTGAAGCGCATCAAGCATGGCCCAGAGTATATCGCATTTGAACACCAGTGCATTGATTGCCTGCTGCTGGCGCTCCGCCGTATCGGCGTGGCTGAGCACGTAGACGAGGGCGAAGTCGGCGTCACGTGAGGCCTGTTCGGGCCGTTGCCTGAAATAGGCCAGCGTGTCCTCGGTGATGTAGTCGTATTTGGCCAGCATTGCCGGCACCCGCTCGCCGATGATGAGTGGCGAGAACATCTCGGTCAGCGAGGACGCGACCGCCTCGAACAACGTCCGGTTTGTACAAAAGGAAAGGTAAGCGTCCACCGCGAAGCGCGTCGCCGGCAGTGCCAGCCTTTCGCTCTTCACGGCCTCGGCGTCCAGGCCGAGCGAAGTTGCCAGATGCAGCCAGCGCGCGATACCGCCGCTCCAGCCGTCCTCGCCGTCATGATCCTCGATCCGCTTGCGCCACGCGGCGCGAAACGCTGGATCCTCGGCATGCACGAGTATCATGGCATCCTTGCGCGGGATGACCGCCTGATAGCAATAGCGGTTCAGCGCCCAGGCCTTCATCTCGGCCTTCGACAATGCGCCGCTGGTCATCCTGTGGTGAAAGGGATGGCGATTGTGATAGCGCTCGGCGCCAACCTGCCTCAACACGGCTTCGAGAGCGCTCGTGGAGAGTCCGCCTTTGGCTGCATCGCGGAAGTCGCTCAAAATCCCATCTCCATACCGTCGCTTGCGATTTCCCAGCCGGCCGCCTTGACCGCCGCGTGCTCGGCGGAGTTCTCGTCAAGGATGGGGTTGGTGTTGTTGATGTGGACGAAGACACGGCGGCCGACCTTCACATCGGCCAAGCCGGCGATCGAACCCGATTCTCCCGAGATCGCCAGATGCCCCATGCGCGCGCCGGTTTTCTGACCGACGCCGGCGACGATCATCTCGTTGTCGGTATAGACCGTGCCGTCGAACAGAAGACAGGCGGCATCGGTGAGACGCGTGCGCAAGGCCGCATCGATGCGCGCGCAGCCCGGAATATAGAAGACGGAGCCGCGGCTGCCGATGCCGGCAATTCGGACTCCGATCGTATCACCTGCGTCGGCGCTGAAATTGGCATCCGGATGGTCTCTATCCTCCAGATAGAGTGCTATCTTCCCGGGCACTGGAAAGGGCTCGATCATTACGCCGGTCTCGCGGCCTTCTGCGTCGCAAATGGCCAATTCTTTCGCCGGCGGCAGGATGCGCCGCGGCACAAGCGCTGGATCGAGAACGTTGAAAATCGAATTCGCCTCCAGCGTCGCCAGAACCTGCGCCGTTGCATAGATGGCGAAAGGCTGCCGCTCGCGCAGGCTGAGCAGTCCAGCGATATGATCGACATCGGCGTTGGTCAGCACCACCGCGCGAATAGGCGTGGAGCGCAGCGGCGCATCGCCCACAGGCTGCAGTTCAGGTGTTGCAGCGATTTGCTGGCGAATGTCGGGCGAGGCATTGAAAAGAACCCAGCCGAACCCGTCCGCGGAGGCGGCGATACTGGACTGGGTTCGTGAATGCACCCCGGCCATGCCGGTGCGAGCCGCACGACTCAGACGGTAGTTGCAGTTCCATTGCGGAAAGCCGCCGCCCGCCGCCGATCCGATGATCCTCAAATGCATGAAAATGCCCGCGCGCCGGCTTCTCTGACCTGCAGGCAATTTGCAGTCACAAAAAACGCTTCGCGCGCTTTGCGTGCGTCAAAATCTTTCACGAAAATCCCATGCGGCGAGGGGATGCGCGCCCCTGTCGCCAGGGACGCGCACCTCTGCGGCCTACTTCTTGGGAGTAATTTCAGCAGGCAGATACCGTGAAATTTCGAAGCCAGCGGCAACCTGACACATGGTCGGTTTTTTCCAGTTCTTCTTCATGACATTTCTCCTCTTATACCAGCCCGAAGGGACCGATCCTGTCGTTAGCCAACCATTGCAGGGCACCGACGCAATGGCTCGTCCATCAAGTCTAAAAATGGACAAATGAAACAATAGGTTTTGAAAAGTTGAAAACAAACTATCGAGAATAATTGCAGTCATTACTTCAATTGTTCGTTGTATAGGGTTTTTTCTCCTCCAGTGGAAGGTTTGCATCTTCCCACCCATCAGCGCCGAGCGGATACCAGATTACCGAACTGTAGCCCCACTCGACCGCCCGTTTCGCCGCATTCCACGACATCCAGCAATTCGTCATGCAGTAGAACAGAATCGCGCGCGACTTGTCCGTCCCGGCCTTGGCTTCGAGGCCTTGGCGAAAATAGCTGGCGGTCTCCTGCGAAATAGCGCCGTATCCCACATTGGCCAGCCATATGCTGCCTGGGATGTCCTTTCTGACCTTGTCCCTCCATATGGTTCCTGCCGGCAAATTGGTCGGTTTGGGCGTGTCCGGCATCACGTCGAAGAAGATCGCCTTTTTCGCCCGCCACAGCGCTTCCGCTTCCACCGTCGTCACCACCCTCGCGCCTTGCAGCGTCCGCGGCACCGGCGCCCGATAGTCGTCCATCCGGAAACCGCTGGGTTCGGCGACATCGCCAGCCCATGTCGGCTCGGTCAGACCCAGAAGGCTCGCGGCGACCAGCAAGAAAATAGTCTCCCTTCCATTCATTGGGTAATCAGGTTGTCGTGTTCGTCGATCAGCGGCACGTTATAGCTCAGCAGGATCCTGGTGATCTCCGCCTGGTTTTCCCTGATCACCCGGTTGAGCGTCCGCTTCCATTCCTGGTCGGACGGACGTACGCCCATGGTAATGCGGTAAGACATGCGCGAGCCGGTTTTTTCCTTCACCAGTGGAACGATCGTCACATCAGCTCCGAGTTCCTTGGCATAGTAACCTGCCATCGGTCCCCACAGCACCGCCGCATCGATCTTGTGTGCCAGCATGTCCTTGATCATGACCTCCCCCATGGATGGGGTGACGCGCGTATCCACCGCAAGCGGATAGATCTTGGCGGTCCGCAGTAGCTTGTTGGCGGCCATGTTGGCGGTTGGCGGCGTGCTTTCAACGACGCCGATCGTCTTGCCCTTGAGTCTGGGATCCTCGATCGTTTCCACGCCTTCCATATCGTGGCTTTTCGGATGCACAAGCACATAGGCGGAGCGATAGTAGGCGTTGGTGTTCTGCACCAGCTCATCGCCCTGGGCATAGCCCATGATGATGTCGCATCGGTTGGCCCCCAACGTATTGCGCACGAAGCCGGTGATCGTGGGAAACCAGGTGTAGGAGACGGACTTGCGCCCGGTTTTCGCGGCAACCAGCTCTGCCAGCTTGTTTTCGAATCCTTCGCCGCTCTTGTCGGTGAAGGGCATATTCGAGGGATCGGCGCAGACGCGCAAGATGTCGGGATCGACCAGTTCTCCCGCCGCGCCAAGGCCGGCGCTTTGCGCATGCGCGTTCGACGGCAGCAAGGCGAGCGTGCCGAGGATCGGCAGAACGACGCGCAGCTTCAATGCATCGCGGCCAATCATGTCATCCACCCATGCAGGATGCTTCGGCATCCTTCGCCGCCTGGGCCTTGTCTTCGTGCTTGGGCGGCCGTCCGCGGGGCGCCGCGCCATCTGCGCGCGCGCGCAGGTAGATGTAGAGGTCGTCCATGTAGCAATAGACATTCTTGTTGTCGCCAAAGGCAGGCATGACGTTTTCCTTGCCGCCGCCGACATTCTTGCGGCCTTCGGCGACGATCGAGAGGAACGTGCCGTAATCCATGTTTTTCAGGCTGTTGACCAAAGCCGGCGCATAGCTCGAACCTGTTGCATCCTGTCCGTGGCAGACATGGCAATCGGAGTGATACCGGCGGTAGCCGCTGAACGTGTACCAATCGACGGTTCCGTTTTCGATCTTGTAGGTCGGATTTCCATCCGCATCCAAATACTTGCCGCCTTCTTCCTTCACCGCCTTGGCTTTTTCCATGCTGTCGTCGGCCTGGGCGACGCCTGAGCTTGCCAGAGGCAGCAGAGCCAGGACCAAAGCCGAAATTACAATGCGAACGGACATTCAAACTTCCTTCATTTGCCAATGGACACGGTTTTGCTGGCGCGACCGGCATTGATCGGTGTTTTGGGTGCGTAACCGAATCGAGAGCCCGGCCATGGCTTCCGGATGATCCGGGCTCTCGTTCTTCAAGCCTTTGGTCTCACAAGACCTGAGGCGTTCTCAAGGTTCCCAGCTCATCAATCCGGGAGACCGAAGACGGTGAGCTGACCGCCCAGCGTCGTGTAGTCGGCAAGTGCCGCGTAGCCACCGACGGCACCAAGACCAGCGGTGCCAACGACGGCGGCCTCATCGCCTTGGGCACGGCCCTGATCGACGGCGCCATGCCAGGCAGCGGCGTTATCAGGCGAAAGCAGGCCGCCTGCCAGGCCAATACCTGCCCAGCCGCCAACACCCGACAGAACGGCGATGTACTGCTTGCCGCCCTGCTCGTAGGTCGTGATGTTGCCGATGATGCCGGACGGGGTCTTGAACTTGTAGAGTTCCTTGCCGTCCTTATCGACCGCCTTGATGTAGCCTTCGAGTGTACCGTAGAAGACGACGTCGCCATCCGTGGCCAACGCGCCAGACCACACCGAGAACATCTCGGGCTTCGACCAGACGATCTCACCCTTGGCTGCATCCCAGGCAATGAAGTTGCCCATGCTGCCGTCGCCGCCAGGGGCCGGGTACATCGACACGGTGGCGCCAACATAGGGCTGACCGGCGGTGTAGCTTACCTTGTAAGGCTCATAGTCCATGCAGACATGGTTGGTCGGGACATAGAACAGCCCGGTCTTCGGCGAATAGGCCGCCGGCTGCTGGTCCTTCGTTCCAAGCGCCGCCGGGCAGATGCCCGTCGAGTTGGTGTCTTCGCCGTTCTGCTGGGTCGAATATTTCGCCACGACCTGCGGGCGGCCATACTGATCGCTCTTTGGGTCCATGTTGACTTCCGTCGCCCAGTTCACTGACGGATCGTATTTTTTGGCGACGAGAAGGTCGCCGCTGGCGCGATCCATGGTGTAGGCAAAGCCGTTGCGGTCGAAATGCACCAGCACATCGTGATTGGCGCCGTTGACCTCCATGCCGTCGACGAGGATCATCTCATTGACGCCGTCATAGTCCCATTCGTCATGCGGGGTCATCTGGTAGAGCCATTTGGCAACACCGGTGTCCGCATCGCGGGCCATGATCGTCATCGACCAGCGATTGTCGCCGGGGCGTTGTACGGGGTTCCACGTCGAGGGATTGCCGGTGCCATAGTAGACCAGGTTCAGCTTGGGATCATAGGAATACCATCCCCATGTCGTGCCTCCGCCTGTCTTCCACTGCTCGCCTTCCCAAGTGTTCGTGCCGGAGTCCTTGCCCACCGGCTTGCCGAGATGCGTGGTCTTTTCGGGATCGATCAGGGTGTCTGCGTCCGGACCTTCCGAATAGGCTTTCCAGGCGAGTTTGCCATCTTTCAGATTGTAGGCGGCCAGCCAGCCGCGAACACCGAATTCGGCGCCGGAGACGCCGATGAGCACCTTGTCCTTGACGACGACGGGGGCAGCCGTACCGGATTCGCCTTTGCCGCCATCGGTCTGGTCACCGTTCTTGACCGACCAGACGACCTTGCCGGTCTTCGCATCGAGGGCGACGACCGTGGTGTCGGCCTGATTGAGAATGATCTTGCCGTCACCATAGGCAACACCGCGATTGACCGTATCGCAACACATGATCGGAATGACGTTGGGATCCTGCTTGGGTTCGTATTTCCAAAGGATCTTCCCGTCGTTCTTGAGGTCGAGCGCAAAGACATTGTTCGGGAAAGGCGTGTGGACATACATCACATCGCCGATGATAAGCGGTCCACCCTCGTGGCCTCGCAGCACGCCGGTGGAAAAGGTCCACTTGACCTGCAGGTTCTTCACATTGTCCGCAGTAATCTGGTTGAGTTTGGAATAGCGGGTGTTGGCGTAGTCACCCGTCTGCATTGCCCAGTTCTTCGAATCGGAAGCCAGCTTTGCAAGGTCCTCGTTAGCCGACGCCGTATAGGCCGCGCCGAGCGACAGAAACGCCGCAGTGGTTAGAATATAGGTAGCTTTCGTAAGTACACGCATCCGAATTCCTCCCGAGGTTCATAGTGATGAATCATTTGCTGAGCCCACAAGGGCTTGCCCAAGCGATTCACGGGGGGGGAAATATTTCCGGCAGCGTGTCACGACCTAAGCCAGATGTGCAGAGGGCACCGTTACTGCCCACCTCACCTTGGCCTACGAAAG